>DASTYO010000178.1:0-11426 GCA_035764875.1 Acidimicrobiales bacterium
GGGCCGAGGGTGTAGAAGGGCGCCTCGTGGCAGACCTCCAGCTGGAGGTCCACGTTCTCCTTGATCTTGTGCATCGGCACGTGGCCGGGGCCCTCGACCATGACCTGGACGTCGAACTCCCACGCCCGCTGGGTCAGCTCGCCCAGCGTCGCCAGCTCGGCCAGCTGGGCCTCGTCGTTGGCGTCGGCGATCGAGCCGGGTCGCAGCCCGTCGCCCAGGCTGAAGGAGACGTCGTGGGCGGCGAACAGCTCGCACAGCTCGTCGAAGTGGGTGAAGAGGAAGTTCTCCCGGCCGTGGGCGAGGCACCACGCGGCCATGATCGAGCCGCCGCGGCTCACGATGCCGGTCACCCGTCGCTCGGTCAGGGGCACGTGGTCGCGCAGCAGACCGGCGTGGACGGTCATGTAGTCGACGCCCTGCTCGGCCTGCTCGACCACGGTGTCCCGGTAGAGCTCCCAGGTCAGCTCGGCGGGGCGGCCGTCCACCTTCTCCAGCGCCTGGTAGATCGGCACGGTGCCGATCGGCACGGGGCTGTTGCGGATGATCCACTCCCGCGTCGTGTGGATGTGGGGGCCGGTCGACAGGTCCATGACCGTGTCGGCGCCCCAGCGGGTGGCCCAGCGGAGCTTGTCGACCTCCTCGGCCACCGACGACGTGACCGACGAGCTGCCGATGTTGGCGTTGACCTTGGTGAGGAAGCGGCGGCCGATCACCATGGGCTCGCACTCGGGGTGGTTCACGTTCGCCGGGATGATGGCCCGCCCTCGGGCGACCTCGGCTCGCACGAGCTCCACGTCGACGCCCTCGCGCAACGCCGCGAACTCCATCTCCGGGGTGGCCTCGCCGCGGCGGGCGTGCGCGAGCTGGGTCACCGGTCCGCCGGCGGAGCGCCGCACCGGGTGGGTGCGAGCGGCGAAGGCCTCGGCGCCCGCGTGGCCGGCGCCGACCCGCCGGCCATCGTCGCGGGCCACCGCTGCCCGCCCGGCCACGGCGACGGTGTCGCCGCGCTCCTCGATCCAGGGCAGCCGGAGGGGCGGGAGGCCGGCGGCTGCCGGCACCTCGGGGCCGCTGGTGTCGTACAGCGGCACCGGGTCGTTGGGCGTGCCGTCCGGGCTGTCGGCGAGGTGCACCTCCACGACGGGGACGCGCACGTCAGGGCGGCGTCCCTGCAGGTGGGTGCGTCGGCGGCCCGGGCCGGCCAGGTCCTGGTCGGTGGTGGTGGTCACGGTGCTGCTCCTGGGGGTCGTCCGGCGGGGAGAGCCCAGCCGAGGTGGTCGATGGGTCCGGGCCCCGCGCCGAGCCTCCACCCGGCGGCGCCCGTGAGGGCGCGGTGCACGAAGGCCTTCGCGCAGCGCACGGCGTCGAGGGCGGTGTCGCCGTGGGCGAGCCGGGCGGCGATGGCGGCGGCGAACGAGCAGCCGGTGCCGTGGACGTTCGTCGTCTCGACGGCCGGTGCCGCCAGCTCCCAGGTGCCCCGCGCGGTGGCCACGACGTCCACCGCCCGGCCCGAGGCGTGGTCGCCGCCGGTGACCACCACGACCTGCGGGCCCAGCGACGCCAGGACCCGGGCGGCGTCGTGCACGGCGCGGGTGCCGTCCAGCTCGCCGCCGACCAGCACGGCCGCCTCCTGCCGGTTCGGCGTCGCGACCAGGGCCGCGGGCAGCAGGTGCTCGCGGTACGCGGCCTCGGCACCCGGGTCGAGGAGGCGAGCGCCGGACGAGGCGACCATCACCGGGTCGACGACGAGCCGGCCCAGCAGGCTCCGCTGCGCCAGCTCGGCGACGGCCCGCACGTTCTCGGCGGTGGCGAGCATGCCGGTCTTCGTGGCCCGCACGTCGAGGTCGCCTGCGACGGTGCAGACCTGCGCGACCAGGAAGTCCTCGGGCACCACGTGCACCGCCTCCACCGCCACGGTGCTCTGCGCGGTGAGCGCGGCCAGCGCGCAGGCGCCGTGGACGCCGAGCGCGGCGAACGTGCGCAGGTCGGCCTGCACGCCGGCGCCGCCGCCGGAGTCCGAGCCGGCGATGGTCATGGCGACGGGCGGCGTCACCGGGCCGCCTCCGCTGCGGCGACCAGCGCGCTCGTGCAGCGGCCCGGGTCTTCCGCTCGCATGACGGCGCCCATCACGGCGACGCCATGGGCCCCGGCCCCGACGCACCGCGCCACGCGCTCGGGTGTCTCGATGCCGCCGAGGGCGAGGACCGGCAGCGTCGTGCCGGCGACGAGCGCCGCCAGCGCGTCGAGCCCGAGTGCCGGTCCGTACCCCGGCTTCGACGCGGTGGCGAAGATCGGGGACACCGTGGCGTAGCGGACCCCCTCGCTCTGGGCCGCCGCCAGCTCCGCGGCGTCGTGGCAGGAGCGGCCGACGAGCCCCTCCGGGAGCCCGATGGCCTCGGTGCTGCCGGGGCGCGGGAGCTGCACGCCGTCGCAGCCGCGCAGCGGTGCGCCCGCCGAGAGCAGGACCCCGCCGGCAGCGCGGACGATCGCCCCGAGGTCGGCGGCGAGCGCCGTCCGCTCGGCGTGCGGGAGGTCGCGCTCGCGGAGCAGCACGGCTCGGCACCCGGCGTCCACCGCCGCGCGCACCACGTCGCTGAGCGGCTGCCGCGCCTGCCGGCGGTCGGTGAGCAGCACGAAGCGGGGCACGGTCACGCCAGCAGCGCCTTCGCCTCGTCGGACGTGGAGGCTCGGGCATGGAGCTGCACGGGGATCCGGCCGGCGCGACGCGCGTGCCAGCCGGCCTCGACCGCATGGCGCATGGCGATCGCCATGCGCTCGGGGTCGGCGGCCCGGGTGACCGCGGAGGCGAGCAGGACGGCGTCGCAGCCCAGCTCCATCGCCAGGGCGGCGTCCGACGCGGTGCCGATGCCGGCGTCGAGGACCACCGGCACGTCGACGCGCTCGCAGATGAGGGCGATGTTCGCGGGGTTCCGGATCCCGGCGCCCGATCCGATGGGCGACCCGAGCGGCATCACCGCGGCGCACCCGGCGTCCTCCAGCCGGCGCCCCAGTACCGGGTCGTCGGTGGTGTAGGGCAGCACCGTGAACCCGTCGGCCACCAGCTGCTCGGCGGCGTCGAGCAGCTCGACTGCGTCGGGGAGCAGCGTCCGCTCGTCGCCGATGACCTCGAGCTTGACCCAGTCGGACTCGAACGCCTCGCGGGCGAGGCGGGCGGTGAGCACCGCCTCGCCGGCCGAGTGGCAGCCGGCGGTGTTCGGCAGGACCCGGATGCCGAGGCGGTCGAGCAGGTCGAGCACCGTCCCGGACGCGGAGGGGTCGAGCCGCCGGAGCGCCACGGTGGTGAGCTCGGTGCCCGATGCGAGCAGGGCCCGCTCCAGCACCTCGAGGTTGGGGGCCCCGCCCGTGCCCGTGATGAGCCGGGAGCCGAAGCGCTCGCCGGCGATGATGAGGTGGTCCGCCACGTCAACCTCCCTGCGCTGCGGTGAGGATCTCGACCCGGTCGCCGGCTGCCAGCCGGGTCGTCGGCCACGCCGACCGGGGGACGACCTCCTCGTTCACGGCCACGGCGACACCCCGGGGCGACGCCACGTGCGCGGCCACGAGGCTGCCCACCGTGGCGCCGGGGGCGAGCGCCTCGGCGCGGCCGTTGACCAGCACGGACGCGTCGGGGCCGGTCACGATGCCGTCACCGCCGCGAACCGGGCCGGGGAGAGGTCCGCGACCTCGTCGGGGAACCGACCGTGGACCACGCGCTCGGCGACGGCATCCGCGGTGAGCGGCGCGAGCAGGACGCCGTTGCGCCCGTGCCCGGTGGCGACGTGGAGGCCGTCGGCCACGGTGCCGACGAGCGGGAGGCCGTCGGGCGACGCGGGGCGGAGCCCCGCCGCGGTCTCGAGCAGCGGTGCGTCCTCGATGCCGGGGACCAGCCGCCAGGCCTCCTGGAGCAGCGTGCGCACGCCGCCGGCGGTCACAGTGGTGTCGGGCCCGACCTCCTCGGTGGTGGCGCCGATCACCACCTCGCCGGACGAGCGGGCGACGAGGTACACGTCGAGCCCACGCACCACGTGGCGAGGGAGCAGCGACCGCCTCGTGGCTCCGAGCCGCAGGATCTGGCCCTTCACCGGCCGGATGGGGAGGTCGAGCAGGCGTCCGCTGACCCAGCCCGCGCAGACCACGATGTGGTCGGCGAGAAGGTGGCGGCCCGAGGCCAGGCGCGCCGCGCCGACGTCGAGGCCGACGACCTCGTCGCGGAGCATGGTCGCGCCACGGGCGGAGAGCGCGGTGCGGAGGGCGAGCAGGCACCGGCGGGGGTCCACCTGGTGGTCGCTCGCCGCCCAGAGCCCGGCCCGGACGGTGGGCGCCAGCGCCGGCTCCCGCCGGCGCAGCTCGCGGCTCCCGAGTCGCTCGGTGCGCTCGCCTGCGGCGGCCAGCAGGTCGGCGAGGTGGTCGAGGACGGCGACGTCGGCCTGGTCTCGGGCCACCGCGAGGGTGCCGCACCGCTCGAACCCGACCTCCACCCCGGCCTCGGTGCCGAGGTCCTCGGCGAAGGCGGGCCACCGAGCCGCACCCATCAGGTGCAGCCCCAGGACATGGGGTTCGCCGGGCTGGGCCTCGGTGGCCGGCGCCAGCATGCCGGCCGCGACCTGCGCGGCGGCCCGGGACGGGTCCGGGTCGACGACCGTGACGTGCGCACCGCCCTGGGCGAGCCGCCATGCGGTCGTGCACCCGATGATGCCGGCGCCCACCACGACGACGCTCGGCCCGCTCATGGCAGGAGCTCCAGCAGCTCCGTCGTCGCGGCCGCCGGGTCGGGCGCACCGAAGACCGCCCCGACCACCGCAACGCCCCAGGCTCCTGCGTCGAGGAGCTCGGGGACCCGCGCCGCGGTGACGCCGGCGATGGCGATGACCGGCACGTCGACGGCCGCCGCGACCGCCTCGAGGCCGGCGGGTCCCATCGGATCGGGGAGGCCGTCCTTCGTGGCCGTGGCGTACACGGGCCCGACGCCCAGGTAGGTGGCGCCCGAGTCGACCGCCCGTCGGGCACCGTCGGGTCCCCGTGCCGTGGCGCCGACGATGGCATCGGGGCCGAGGAGGCGGCGCGCGACCGGGACGGGCAGGTCGTCGGCGCCGACGTGGACGCCGTCGGCACCCACCGCGAGGGCCAGGTCGACCCGGTCGTTCACGAGCACGCGGGCGCCGGCGTCCCGGCACAGCCGGGCGAGCACGCAGGTGTGCTCGTGGCGCGACCGGTCGTCTGGGCCCTTCGTGCGGACCTGCAGCAGCGGTGCTCCGCCGGCGAGCACCCGGGCCACCTGGTCGGCCACCGATCCGCCCACGGTGGGCGGGGTGATCACGTGGAGACGGGGGACGTCGCGCATGGTTCGCCTTCCTTCGTCGGGATGACCCGCATCAGGTTCAGACGGTCGAGGGCGGCGCCAGCCCTCCTCTCAGCCCGCTGCCGCAGGCTCCCGCGTCGATGACGGCGACCATAGCGCCGTGGGCGCGGTGCAGCGAGGTGCTCAGTCGAACCACCCCGCCGCGACGTACCCGGCGGCACCGAGCACCGCACCGAGCCCCACCCCTGCGGCCACGCGAGCGGCACCGTGCCCGAGCCACACCGCTGCCAGCACCAGCAGCGCGAAGGCGACGGCGGCGAACGCGCCGAAGATCGGGTCGCCGTAGTGCCTCGTGACGAGGAGCGCCACCAGCAGCGCGCGTGCGACGTACAGGTCGACGCCGTGCAGCAGCGGTGCCCCCGCCACCAGACCCGCTCCCGCAACCGCGAGCGGCGTGGCAAGGTCCCAGTACGGCCCCACCAGCGCCCGGCCGAGGACCAGCACGTAGAAGACCACGCTCCCGAGAGCCATGAGGTCTCGGGCGACCTCGCGCAGCCACGCCTCGTCGAGCTTGGCCAGCACCCTGGTGCGACGTGCTCAGCCGTACAGGCGCTGGATGACCGGGAAGGCGTCTTCCATGGTCGTGACCGGGATGATCTCGAACTCCATCCAGCGCGAGTACTGGATCGTGAGCGAGAACGACTCGGCCGGATCGTCCGGGATCTCCTCGATCACGAACCCGCCGGAGCCGTCGAGCCGTGCCCAGTGGTGGAGGACCCCCGGGTCCTCCCCGAGCTCGGTGAACTTCTTCGTCAGCTCCCGGAGGTCGTCCTCGTGCAGGTCCTGCCGGTACCTGTAGCTGGTCAGGTAGTAGCGCTTCATCGCCGTCCCCTTCCGTCCCGCTTCTCTCCCACCCTCGACCGTACGGGTCCTCGGTCCCAGCCGGTAGGGACCGCGGTCCCAACTGCGTCCGGTCAGCCGTAGTAGGCGGCGAGGTAGCGATCGAGGCTGTCGCGGATGGCGGCGAACTGCTGCTCGTGGCGGCTGCGGAAGATGCCGAGCTTCAGCTCGGCCGTCGCGACCCACTCCGAGGTGATGGCGTCCACGGCGCCCACCGCCAGCACGAGGCGGGTGTTGCGCGTCTGCAGCTCGATGCGGCCCCGGTCGGGGTCGGTGCCGGTGATGCGGAAGCCGGCGGTGGGGAGGCACCGCGTGAAGGCGTCGTAGACCACCGGCCACGGCTGGTTGACGACGTGGATCTCCGAGCGTGCTCCCACGTCAGAACAGGCGCAGCTCGGAGGACTCGATGCCCCGCAGCTCGTCGTAGTCGACCTCCACGCACGTGATGCCGCGGTCGGCGGCGAGCACCTTCGCCTGGGGCTTGATCTGCTGGGCGACGAACACGCCGCGCACCGGCGCCAGCCGGGGGTCCTTGTTGAGGAACCCGAGGTAGCGGGTGAGCTGCTCGACGCCGTCGATCTCGCCGCGCCGCTTCACCTCGACCGCCACGGCGGCGCCGTCGCCGTCGCGGCAGAGCAGGTCGACGGGTCCGATGTCGGTGGGGTACTCGCGGCGGACCAGCTGGAAGCCGTCGCCGATGACCTCGCACCGCTCGGCGAGCAGCTCCTGGAGGTGGGCCTCGACCCCGTCCTTCTGCAGCCCGGGTTCGAGGCCGAGCTCGTGGGCCGAGTCGCTGATGAGCTCCTCGATCGTGATCTCGAGCTCGTCGCCCTTGGAGGCCCGCACCAGCCACCGGTGCACGCCGTCGCCGGTGGTCTCCTCGGTGATCGAGCAGGGCGGGTTCATCCAGTTCAGCGGCTTGTAGGCGCGGTCGTCGGAGTGGATGGAGATCGAACCGTCGGCCTTCACCAGGATGAGGCGGTGGGCGCTGGGCAGGTGGGCCTGGAGCCGTCCGCGGTAGACCACCGAGCAGCGAGCGATGACGAGGCGCACGTCGGCCGAGCGTAGGTGCTGCCTCAGCCCACCGCCGACACCCCGGACTGGGTGGCGAGGTGGGTCATCGGGGCGTCGTGGTCCTCGGTGGGCAGGCGGGGCACGATCCGCTCGTCGACGGTCACGCCCACCGCCGGCACGCCCGGCCGCAGCCGTGGCACCACGCGGTCGTAGTGCCCGCCGCCCCGCCCCAGGCGGATGCCGAGGCGGTCGAACAGGCGGCCGGGCACGAGCAGCACGTCGAGCTCGGCCGGGTCGACGGGGGGCGCGTCGACGCCGGGCTGGGCGATGCCGAGGTGGTGCAGCTCGCGCCCGCCCACGTCGGCGTGCCAGGTGACGATCCCGTCGTCGCCCAGCCGCGGGAGGGCGAACACGTCGGCGTCCACGGCCTCGAGGAGCGGTTCGAGGTCGACCTCGTCGGGGAGCGCGACGTAGGCCCCGACGACGCCGGGACGATCGCCCAGGAACCCCGCCAGCCGGGCGACCACGGCCTGGCCGGCCGCGCCGACGGGCGGGAGCGCATGGGCCCAGCGCCGCCACTCGGGCTTGGTGAGCGCGGCGCGCATCGCCTCGTCGGCCTCCACGAGCCAGGGCTCGACGAGGCGGGTGTCGTGGGATGGCCGGCCGGCCGCGATGTCGTCGAGGTAGGCCCGGTCGGCGTCGAGCCGCCGCCGCCACATCGCACCGTCGCAGTGGTGTCCGTGGCCGGGGACCGCGACGTCGACCGGTGCCACCGCGGCGAGGCGGTCGATGCCCGCGTGGTGGGCCAGCAGCGCCGCCGGTCCGGGGACCCCGTGGGCGAGCAGCGGGACCTCGACGTCGCTCCCCATGTCGCCGGCGACGAGCACGCCCCGCTCGGGCACGTGCAGCGCGCTGTGGCCGGGGCAGTGGGCGTCGTGGACGACGAGGTGCACCTCCGGCCCGGACCACGGGACCGGCCCGTCGAGCGGCTGGAGGCGCGCGAACCGATCCTCGTCGACGGCGGTGGTTCCACGCGCCTCGGCGAGCAGGTCGGCGCGGTCGGCCTCGGCGTCGGCGACCGTGCGCGGCGAGGCCCACCGGGGCACGTCGCCGAGGCCGGCGTGCCAGAGCACGTGGTCCCAGTGGGCGTGGGTGGCGACCCCGCCCACCACCCGCAGGCGTCGCTCGGCCAGCTCGGCGGCGAGGGCATCGAGCTCGTCGAGGTGGACCCCCGGGTCGACCACGAGGGCATCGTCGTCCCGCTCGGCGCCGGTGGCCGTCAGCACCACCGTGCTGGTGGCCATGAACCGGCTCGTCGCCACCAGCACGCCCGGGGCGACCTGTCGGAGGTGGCCGGGCACTACTGCAGGCGCCGGCCCTCGAGCCGCTTGCGGATGGTCTCCCGGCGCTGCTGGAGGTCGCGGTAGGTGAGGCGCTCGACGTCGTCGGACAGGCCGAAGCCGGCCTTCATGCCCTCCATGTCGAGCTCCCAGGCACTGGGGTCCATGCCGATCTGGGCGGCGATGCGCTCCCCGTGGGTGGTGGCGAAGTACATCGTGATGTCGGCGATCTCCTGGAGGAGGTCGAGGTCGGGGGCGAGGGTGGCGATGGCCCCGTCGACGAACATCAGGTTCTTGGTGAAGAGCATGAGCTCCTTGGGGATCTTGGCGCCGTAGCCGAGCAGCGCCTTGATGACCCGCTGGATCTCGGCCACCAGCGCGTCGGCATCGACCTTCGTGGGGTCGAACACCTCCGGGCTGTCGAGGCCCAGGTCCCGCGCCACGGCGTCGAGGTCGGTGTCGGGCGGGAGCGCGCCGAGGTCGCGGAAGGCCGCCAGCTGCTGGCGCGGGTCGTTCGACGTGCCGAACACGAGCAGGCGCAGGAACGCGGACCGCTTGAAGTCGTCGAGGCGGCCGGTGATGCCGAAGTCGAGCAGGGCGGTGCGGCCGTCGGGCAGGACGAACAGGTTCCCGCCGTGGAGGTCGCCGTGGAAGATGCCGTGGATCAGGGCGCCCTCCATGAAGCCGATCATCCCGGTGCGGACGACCTTCTCGGTGTCGACGCCGGCGCCCTTCATCCCGGCCACGTCGTCGAACTTGAACCCGTCGAGCCGCTCCATCACCAGCACCCGCGGCGTCACGAGCGTGGGGTGGGGCCGGGGGATGACGTAGTCGCGCTGGTCGAGCTCGGCGAAGCAGGCGGCGACGTCGAGCATGTTCTCGGCCTCGAGGCGGAAGTCGAGCTCCTCGCTGATGGTCTCGGCGAACAGCTCGACCAGCGCCGGCGGGTTGGCCAGCGCGGCCACGGGGATGCGCCCGATGAGCTTCGGGGCGATCCAGGCCATGACCCGCAGGTCCTCGCGGACCCGGGTGGCCACGACCGGGCGCTGCACCTTCACCACCACCTCCTCGCCGGTGCGCAGGGTGGCCCGGTGGACCTGGGCGATCGAGGCGGCGGCGAGCGGGGCGACGTCGAAGTGGCTGAAGATCTCGTGGATGGGCTGGCCGAGGTCCTCCTCGACGACGCGGCGGATCTCGTCCCAGGGCTCGGGCGGCACCTGGTCGCGGCACTTCTTCGTCTCGGCCACGAGCTCCTCGGGGAACAGGCCCTCGCCGCTGGAGATGATCTGGGCCAGCTTGATGTAGGTGGGGCCGAGCGCCTCGGCGGCGAGGCGGAGCCGGCGGGAGAGGTCGGCGCGGGAGGGCGACCCGCCGGCTCGTCGCTTCCCGACGTACCAGCGCCCGACCGCCCAGCCGAGGTGGCGCACGACCGTGGTGACCCGCCGAGCCGGGGGCAGGAACCCGGGATGCGTGAGGTGCGGGACCTCGGCGCGGACCTCGCGTCGCACCCGCTCGAGCGGCGGCAACCACGTGAGCCCGTCCCGATCGATCAGCCACGGGGGCGTGTCGGAGAACGACCCGACGTCGAGGTCGGCGGGTCGGTCTGCGGTGGGCTCGGTCGGCGCCATCGGCCCATCATCGCAGGCGGTCCCGAACCGGACACCCCGGCTTGGCAGGATGCGACGCATGACCGCTCTGGATGGGATCCGCGTCGTCGAGCTGGGAGCCTGGGTGGCCGGCCCCGGCGCCGGTGGCCTGTTGGCCGACTGGGGGGCCGACGTCATCAAGGTGGAGGCACCCGAGGGCGACCCGATGCGGCGCCTGTTCGCCGTGCTCTCCGGGCACGGCGAGCCGCAGTCGCCGCCCTTCGACCTGGACAACCGGGGCAAGCGCTCGGTGGTGCTCGACCTGCGCAGCGACGAGGGCCGGCGCGACCTGGCCGACCTCGTGACGTCGGCCGACGTGTTCCTGACCAACCTCCGCCCCGACGCCGTCGAGCGGCTCGGCTTCGGGCCCGAGGCGATGCTGGTCGCGAACCCCCGCCTCGTGTACGCCCAGGTGTCGGGGTACGGGAGGCACGGCCCCGACGCCCACCGCCCCGGCTACGACCTCGGCGCGTTCTTCGCCCGCTCGGGCATGGCGATGCAGGCGGTCCCGCCCGGGCAGCCGCCCGTGGCGAACGCCGGCGGCGTCGGCGACCACATCACCGCCACCACCATCACTGCCGGCATCTGCGCCGCCCTGTTCGCCCGCGAACGCTCGGGCGCGGGCCAGCTGGTCGAGACGTCGCTGCTCCGGGCCGGGATCTACACGGTCGGGTGGCCGCTCAACATCCAGCTGCGGTACGGGAAGCACGCGCCCACCGAGCCGCGCACCGCCGTCGGCAACCCGCTGATCAACTCCTACGAGGCGGGCGACGGGCGCTGGTTCTGGCTCCTCGGCCTGGAGGCCGAGCGGCACTGGCCGCCGCTCCTGCGGGCCATCGACCGCACCGACCTCGCGGAGGACGAGCGCTTCGCCACGCCCCGGGCGCGCCGCAAGAGCGCAGCGGCGCTCGTCGAGGTGCTCGACCGCACCTTCGCCACCGCACCCCGCGACCACTGGACGGCCCGCTTCGACGCCGAGGACGTGTGGTGGGCGCCGGTCAACACGCTCGCCGACGTGGTCGAGGACCCGCAGGCGCTCGCCTCCGGTGCCTTCGTGGAGGTGCCGGAGGGTGCGGGCGCGGCCGGCCACCGCGCCGTGATGACGCCGGTCGACTTCTCGGCGACCCCGGCCGGACCTCGCACGGGCGTCCCCGGGCTCGGCGAGCACACCGAGGAGGTGCTGGCCGAGGTGCGCGCCCGGCGCTGATCAGAACTCGGGCGGCCGGCGCT
>DASTYO010000179.1:0-41890 GCA_035764875.1 Acidimicrobiales bacterium
GGCACGCCGTCGTTGCGCAGTGGCGCCAGCGCGGGATGCACCTCGAGCTTCTCCTCGACCATGGCGGCGTCGGAGTGGCCGGCCAGCGAGTAGAGGCCGGAGATGATGCCGGCCGCGTGGTACTCGAAGGCCTCGCGCGACCAGGCGCGCGCGCCGCGCCAGAGCTTGCCCTCGCGCTGCTCGAGCACGAGGATGCCGTTGCCCATCGCGCCGCGCGCGGGCTTCAGCACGAAGGCCGGCACGCCGGCGAGCTGATCGAGCAGGTGGCGCGCGGAGCGGTCGAGGATGGCGTGCACGGCGTCGAGACGCAGCGCGTCGATGTGGTACTCGGCGAACCAGTGCAGCGCGTTGTCGACGAAGTAGCGGCGCACCTCGTCGCTGCCCGGCCCGTCGAGGTTCACGGCCGCGCCCCAGTTCGTCTGGTGGCGCTCGGAGAAGTACGGGCCGAACCGGCCGAGGTGGTTGCCGTCCGGACCGAGGTGGTTGTGCACCACGTCCATCACCACGCCGATGCCGGCGGCGTGGGCGGCGTCGACCAGGCGACGGAGCCCGGCGGGTCCGCCGTAGGGGTCGTGCACGGCGTGGGGGAAGACGCCGTCGTACCCCCACCCGTGCCGGCCGGGGAAGGCGGCGACCGGCAGCAGCTCGATGGCGTCCACGCCCAGCTCGACGAGGTGCGGCAGCCGCTCGACCACACCGTCGAAGGTCCCCTCGGGGCAGAACGTGCCGACGTGCAGCTCGTACAGGACGGCGCCGGGCAGGTGGAACCCGTGCCAGCCCTCGTCGGTCCACGCGAACGGGTCGGCGTCGACCGCCGACAGGCCGTGCACGCCGTCGGGCTGCCAGCGCGACCGGGGGTCGGGGACCGGGTCGCTGCCGTCGAGGCGCCAGCCGTACCGGCTGCCGTGGGCGGCATCGGCCTCGGCGGCCCACCAGCCGCCGTCCTCGGTCTCGGCCGACACGTCGCGGCCGTCGACGTGGAGCACCACGTCGTCGACGTCGGGCGCCCACACCCGGAACCTCATCGTCGAGCCCCCGCCGCCTTCTCGACGCACACATCGACGTTCCACCGTCGATCTGCGCGCTCGGAACGGAACTGGTTGCGTTCCGTGCGCGCGGATCGACGTCGAGGGGTCGATCTGCGCGTTCGGAACCGTGCGGGCGGCGAGGTCATGGCCGGCGCTCCAGGACCGCGACGGGGAGGTCGCCGAGCAGGCCGGCGACGTCGATGCGACCGCCGGCGGACTTCGCGCCGCCGAACACCGGCTCCCACGTGGCCTGCGGCAGCTCGACGGTGGTGCCGGGGGCCACCGGGCCGCGGGTGGGGAACCGAGCGGTGACGACAGCGACGCCGTCGCCCCGCCGGAACGCCACGATGCGATCGGCATCCGGACCGTCTGCGTGCAGCGGGTGGTGGGCGCCGGCGTCGCCCGCGCCGAAGGCCTCCGAGCGGCGGCGGCGCAGGCGCAGCGCGGCGGCCGTGAGCGCCAGCTTCGCGGCGGGCCCCGGGCGGGTGGGCGGCCGCTCGTCGACGTCCTCCAGCTCGCCGGCGAGCAGGTCGTGGTCGACCGGACGCCGGTTGTCAGGGTCGACGAGGGACAGCTCGATCGTCTCGGTGCCCTGGTACACGTCGGGCACCCCCGGCTGCAGGAGCCCGATGGCCGTCTGCACGAGCGAGCTCCACCAGCCGTGCCGCTCGAGGGCCGCGGCATCGGCGGCCAGGTCGGCGGCCGCATCGGCGTCGTCGACGATGCCGGCCAGCGCGGCCAGGCCGCGCTCGAAGCCCTCGTCCTGTCGGGTCCAGGCCGTGCGGGCCTTGGCCTCGCGCGCCGCCTTCACCAGGTACGCCTCGAGGCGGTCGGCGCTGATCGGCCAGGCGCCCAGCAGCGTCTGCAGGCACACGAGGAGGGTGGGGGCGTCGGGAGCCACGTCGGCGGGCCAGCGGTCGAGCAGGCGGGGGATCCACCGGTCGGCGAGCTCGGGCCACGACGGCGACAGGCCCGGCTCGCTGAGCACGGCGAGCCGGGCCCGGACGTCGGCGCTGCGCTTGGTGTCGTGGGTCGACAGCGTCGTCATCGTGTGCGGCCAGCGCTCCTGGCGGCGACGGCACGCCTCGTGGAGCTGGTCGATCGTGACCGCCGGGTGCAGGGGGTCGCCGCCCACCTCGGCAGCGGCGATGAACCGCCCGAGCCGGTACCAGGCCGTGTCCTCCAGCCCCTTCGCCGTGGCGGGACCGGTGAGCTGCTGGAAGCGGACGATCAGCTCCCGCTCGTCGGCGGTGGGACCGGCCTCGGCGTCGACGGCGCGCAAGGTGAGCACGTCGGCGAGGAACCCGACGAGCCGGGGATCGAGGTCGGTGTGCTCGCAGGCGTGGGCGGCGGCGTGGTCGATGCGCTGCACGTCGACGGCGGACGCCGTGCTCGCGCCGCCGTCGGCGCCGGGCACGACGTAGGTGCGGTACACCTCGAAGCCCACGGCGAGGGCGGCGACCGCGCGGCGGATGTCATCGCGGGGGTGGTCGCGGTGCAGGGGTCGGGTCTCGGCCACCCGCAGTGCGAGGTCGACGACCCGCTCGAGCTCGGGGGCGAGCAGCTCCTCGACCGCGTACCGCTTCGACTCGGCCACGACGTCCTCGGGCGCGGGGGGCTCGGTGCCGCACCGCTCGTGCACCGCCCGCTCGACCTCGGCGAGCGCGTCGAGCCCGGCGGGGTCGACGAGCACACCGGTGAGCAGGCGCATGGCCTCGTACCCGGTGGTGCCGTCGACCGGCCAGTCGTCGGGCAGCTCCTCGTCGCCCTCCAGGATCTTCTCGACGACGATCCACGCCTCCGGCGCGGCGGCCCGCAGCCGGTGCACGTAGCCGCCCGGATCGGCGAGGCCGTCGGGGTGGTCGATGCGCAGCCCGTCGATGCGGCCCTCGGCCAGCCAGCGCAGCGGCAGCTCGTGCACGGCGTCGAACACGGCCGGGCGCTCGACCCGGATGGCCGCGAGCGTGGTGATGTCGAAGAACCGCCGGTAGTCGAGCTCGCGCGCGCCGGTGCGCCAGTAGGTCAGCCGGTGGTGCTGCTCCTCGAGCACCCGGTGGAGGGCTTCAGGGTCCGCGTTGACGGCGGCGATCTCGTCGTCGACGGCGGCTGCGACCTCGGTCCGATCGAGCAGGCGGCCGAGCATGTCCTGGAGCACGGACAGGTGCGCCGCCCGCCGGCGCCGGGTGCGGTCGGTGGTGCCGGGCTGGAGCTGGTCGAGCGAGTCGGCGACGAACTCGACGGCGTCACCCAGCGCCACGCCGTCGACCGCCGGGGCGTCGGCGAGCCGGGCGGCAACCGGGTGCAGCAGCAGCGGCAGGCTGCGGGGTGCGAGCGGGAAGCGGTGCCCCGGCAC
This sequence comes from Acidimicrobiales bacterium, assembly GCA_035764875.1. Classification (GTDB taxonomy): domain Bacteria; phylum Actinomycetota; class Acidimicrobiia; order Acidimicrobiales; family Salinilacustritrichaceae; genus Salinilacustrithrix. Next base: position 3,382 of record DASTYO010000179.1, read on the forward strand.
CTCGACGCCGAAGCGGACGCCCTCCCGGCACAGGCGGATCTCGCCGCCCACGAGCAGCTCGCCGTAGAGGTCGCCGAGCACGGGCAGCACGACGATGCCCTTCTGGTAGTCCTCCCGCCCGACCCAGTCGATGTCGAACCACTCGGCCGACGACGACGAGGCGCCGTGCTCGAGCACGTCGAGCCAGCGGCGGTTGTGGCCGCCCTCGATCGAGACGTGGTTGGGCACCACGTCGACGACCACGCCGAGCCCGAGGCGGCGGGACTCCTCGGTGAACCGGTCCCACGCCTCGTCGCCGCCCAGGTCCGGAGCAACCCGGGAGTGGTCGACGACGTCGTAGCCGTGCAGCGAGCCGGGCACGGCGGCGAGCACGGGCGACAGGTACACGTGCGACGCGCCGAGATCGACGAGTCGCGGCAGCACGGCTCGGGCGTCGTCGAGCGTGTGGTCGTGGTGCAGCTGGAGGCGGTAGGTGGCCGTGGGCGTCACGGCCGCGGCTCCGGCTGGTCGTCGGCGGGGCGGAAGCGCAGCAGCACGGTGGCTCGACCCACGAGCTCGAGCGACGACTCGACCACCCGCTCGTCGTCGCCGACGCCCGTGGGGAGGGCGGAGTCGAGCTCGACCACCCAGTCGCCGTCCATGTCGGGGAGCTTCCACTCGACCGGCTCGGGGTCGGCGCTGATGAGCAGCAGGAACGAGTCGTCGACGATCGGGCGGCCTCGGTTGTCCCGGCTGCGGATGCCGCGGCCGTCCATGTAGAGGCCGACCGTCCGCGGCGCGCTCCCCCAGTCGTCGTCCTCCATCACCTGGCCGTCGGGCCGGTACCACTCGATGTCGACGTTGCCACGGATCGGCTGGCCGAAGAACCACCGCCGCCGGCGGAGCACGGGGTGGTCGCGCCGGATGGCGATGCAGCGGCGGGTGTACTCGAGCAGCTCCTCGTCGACGTCGTCCCAGTCGAACCAGCTGATCTCGTTGTCCTGGCAGTAGGCGTTGTTGTTGCCCTGCTGGGTGCGGCCCAGCTCGTCGCCGCCCAGCAGCATCGGGACGCCCTGGGACAGCAGGAGCGTGGCCAGCAGGTTCCGCTGCTGGCGGGCGCGCAGCGCGAGCACCTCGGGATCGTCGGTGGGGCCCTCGGCGCCGCAGTTCCAGGAGCGGTTGTGCGACTCGCCGTCGGCACCGTCCTCGCCGTTGGCCTCGTTGTGCTTCTCGTTGTACGAGACCAGGTCGCGCAGCGTGAACCCGTCGTGAGCGGTGACGAAGTTGATGCTGGCGACCGGCGAGCGGCTCTCGCTGGAGTAGAGGTCGGCCGAGCCGGTGAGGCGGGCGGCCAGCTCGGGGACCGTGTGGGGCTCGCCGCGCCAGTGGTCGCGGATGGTGTCGCGGTAGCGGCCGTTCCACTCCGACCACACGGGCGGGAAGTTGCCCACCTGGTAGCCGCCCTCGCCCACGTCCCACGGCTCGGCGATCAGCTTGACCTGGGAGACCACCGGGTCCTGCTGCACGAGGTCGAAGAACGCCGAGAGCCGGTCGACCTCGTAGAACTGGCGGGCGAGCGTGGAGGCGAGGTCGAACCGGAAGCCGTCGACGTGGCACTCGCTGACCCAGTAGCGCAGCGAGTCCATGATGAGCTGCAGGGCGTGGGGGTGGGCCATGTTCAGGCTGTTGCCCGTGCCCGTCGTGTCGAAGTAGTAGCCGGGGTCCTCGGGGACCAGCCGGTAGTAGGCCTGGTTGTCGAGTCCCCGGAACGACAGCGTGGGGCCCAGGTGGTTGCCCTCCGCGGTGTGGTTGTAGACGACGTCCAGGATCACCTCGATGCCGGCCTCGTGCAGGGCCCGCACCATGCCCTTGAACTCCTGCACCTGGTCGCCGAGCGAGCCGCCGGCCGCGTAGTCGGCGTGGGGCGCGAAGAAGCCGATGGTGTTGTAGCCCCAGTAGTTGCGCAGCCCCTTGTCGACCAGGTGCCCGTCGTGGACGAACTGGTGGACGGGCATGAGCTCGACGGCGGTCACGCCGAGGCCGAGCAGGTGGTCGATCACCGCGGGGTGGGCGAGGCCGCGGTACGTGCCCCGCTCGCGCTCGGGGACCTCCGGGTGCTGCATGGTGAGGCCCTTCACGTGGGTCTCGTAGATCACGCTCTCGTGCAGCGGGATGTTCAGGAGCCGGTCGTCGCCCCAGTCGAAGTAGGGGTTGTGCACCACGCCCACCGGGACGTGCCCGGCGCTGTCGAGGTCGTTGCGGGCATCGGGGTCGTCGAACTCGTAGCCGAAGACCTCCTGGCCCCACTGCACCTCGCCGGTCACGGCCTTGGCGTAGGGGTCGAGCAGGAGCTTGCTGGCGTTGCACCGCAGCCCGGCCGCCGGGTCCCACGGCCCCTCGACCCGGTACCCGTACCGCTGGCCGGGACCCACGCCGGGCACGTACTCGTGCCAGCAGTGGGCGTCGACCTCGACGAGGGGGATGCGCTCCTCGCCGCCGTCGTCGTCGATCAGGCACAGGGTCACCGACTCGGCGACCTGCGAGAACACGCTGAAGTTCGTCCCGAGCCCGTCGTAGGTGGCCCCGAGGGGGAACGGCTGACCTGGCCAGGTCTCACGGCTCTGCTCGGGCACCGGCACCCGATACCCAGCGGACGAGCGGCGGAGACGTGGCACCTCCGCAGCGTGACACGGATCACACGTGCGGTTCTGTCAGCGCGCGTGGCAGGGCAAGAACGCCCACGGTGGTCCTCCTCGCCAGCGCGCTCGACCCCGCAGGCCCCGCGGCACGCGACATCGACGACCTCTGGCGGCTGCTGCTGTGGTTCGGCAGCGCGGTGATGGTGCTGGTGGCCGTCCTGCTCGTGGTCGCGCTGCGCCGCGGCCACCGCCGCGCCCTGGCCGAGCCGGACGCCACCGAGACCGGGCCCGACGACCCGCAGGGCACCGGCGTGCGGCCGTGGCTCGCCGGGGGCGGGGTCGCCCTGCCCGCGGTCGGCGTGGTCGTGGTGCTCGTCGCCACGATCTTCGCCATGCGGGCCACCGCCGACGCCGCACCCGACGATGCGCTGGTGGTCGACGTGACCGGCCACCAGTGGTGGTGGGAGGTCGAGTACCCCGACACCGGCGTGGTCACCGCCAACGAGGTGCACGTCCCGGCCGGCGAGCCGGTGACCCTCGTGCTCCGGTCGAGCGACGTGATCCACAGCTTCTGGGTGCCCGAGCTCGCCGGCAAGCTCGACGCTCTCCCCGACCACGCCAACCGGCTCGTGATCGAGGCCGACGAGCCGGGCGCCTACGACGGGGCGTGCGCCGAGTTCTGCGGGCTGCAGCACGCCAACATGGCCATCACCGTCGTGGCCCACGAGCCGGCGGACTTCGAGGCCTGGCTCGCCGAGCAGGCCCAGCCCGCGGTCGAGCCGTCGAGCGCCGCCGCCGAGGAGGGCCTGGAGCTGGTGCGCGCTGCGGACTGCGCCCGGTGCCACACCGTCCGGGGCACCGACGCCGACGGCGAACGGGGGCCCGACCTCACCCACCTGGCCAGCCGCAGGCGGATCGCCGGCGGGGCGCTGCGGCTCGACGCCGACAGCCTCACCCGCTGGCTGCGCGATCCCCACGAGGTGAAGGAGGGGACCTCGATGCCCGACCCCGAGCTCAGCGACGCCGAGGTCGAGGCCCTGGTCGCCTACCTCGAGGGCCTCCGGTGAGCGACCAGCGCACCGGTACCGGCGCCGGGGACGGCACCGCGCCCGGGCCCGCCGCGTCGACGGCCGGCGGCCACGAGGAGCTCGATGCGCTCTGGGACGACCCGCCCGGCCTGTGGGGCCGGCTGCGCGCGGTGCAGAACGACAAGGTGGGCACCCGCCTGGTGCTCACCGGCTTCTTCTTCCTGCTGCTCGGCGGCACCGTCGACTCCTTCGTGATGCGCCTCCAGCTGGCCCGCCCGGAGCAGGACATCGTCAGCCCTCAGCTGTACAACGAGATGTTCACGAACCACGGGTCGGTGACGATGTTCCTCGTCATCCTCCCGATCTTCGAGGGGTTCGCCATCCTGTTGCTGCCCACCATGCTCGGCAGCCGGGAGATGCCCTTCCCGCGCCTGGGCGCCTTCTCCTACTGGACCTTCCTGTTCGGCGGGCTCCTCTACTACAGCGCCACCCTGTTCCAGCTCGTGCCCGACGCCGGCTGGTTCGCCTACACGCCGCTGAGCCTCAACGAGTTCTCCCCGGACCTCGCCCTCGACTTCTGGGTGCTCGGGTTGGGCGTGGCCGAGGTGGGCGCCATCGCCGCGGCGGTCGAGATCATCATCGGCATCCTCAAGATGCGCGCTCCCGGCATGACCCTCACCCGCATGCCCCTCTACGCGTGGGCGATGCTCGTCACGGCGTTCATGATCCTGTTCGCCTTCACGCCGCTCATCGTGGGCAGCCTGCTGCTGGAGCTCGAGCGCGGGTTCCACATGCCGTTCTTCGACCCGGACCGGGGCGGCAGCTCGCTGCTGTGGCAGCACCTGTTCTGGATCTTCGGGCACCCCGAGGTGTACATCCAGTTCCTGCCGGCCACCGGCGTGGTGTCGATGGTGCTGCCGGTGATGGTCCGGCGCCGGATCGCCGGCTACACGTGGATGGTGGCGGCCCTCGTCGCCATCGGGTTCCTGTCCTTCGGCCTCTGGGCCCACCACATGTTCACGGTCGGTCTGCCCGGCGTCGTGCTCGCCTTCTTCGCCGCGGCGAGCATGGTCATCGCCATCCCAGCCGGCGTCCAGATCTTCTCCTGGCTGGCCACGATCTGGAACGGCCGCGTCCGCTGGAACACCGCGTTCCTGTTCGTGGTCGGGTTCCTGGTGATCTTCGTGGCCGGCGGCATCACGGGCGTGATGGTGGCGGCCGTGCCGTTCGACCAGCAGGCCCACGACTCGTACTTCGTCGTCGCCCATCTGCACTACGTGCTCATCGGCGGCGTCGCCTTCCCGATGTTCGCCGGCGTCCACTACTGGTTCCCGAAGTTCACCGGGCGGCTGATGGACGAGCGGCTGGGGCGGCTGAGCTTCTGGCTGCTGTTCCTCGGCGTGAACGTCACGTTCTTCCCCATGCACATCGTCGGGCTGCTCGGCATGCCGCGCCGCGTGTACACGTACCCGGAGGAGTACGGCTGGGGCGTCTACAACCTGATCTCGTCGCTCGGCCTGCTGCTCATCATCCCGGGCCTCGGGCTCTTCGTGCTGAACCTGGCGTGGAGCCTGCGGCGGGGTGAGGAGGCGGGCAACGACCCGTGGGGCGCCGACACCCTCGAGTGGGCCACCACGTCACCGCCCGCCCAGCACGGCTGGACCGTCCCGCCGATCGTGCACAGCCGCCACCCGCTGTGGGACCAGGACGACCTGCACCGCGGCGAGCCGCAGGTCGAGCGGCTGGTCCACGCCCTGGCCGAGTGGCCGCTGCGCTGGCGCGCCGCCCTGGTCATCGGCACCGGCGACGCGCGGCCCGTGGAGATCTTCCGGGTGTCGGGCCCGTCGATCTGGCCGCTGGCCACCGCCCTCGGGGTCGTCGGCATCTTCGCCAGCGAGCTGCTGAAGCTGCGGTGGGGCATCGTGGCCAGCGCCGTCGTGGTCGTCGTGTGCGCCCTCGCGTGGAACCGCCCGGACCCGCCGCCGATGACCCGCGACGAGGAGCTCGACTTCGAGCGCACCCACGGCGTGCCCGTCCGGGCGTACGGCAGCCTCGTCGTGCCCCGATGGGGGATGGGACTGGCGATCCTCTTCGCCTCGATCTTCTTCGGATCCCTGCTCCTCGGCTACTTCTACCTCCGCCTCGAGAACCCGGTGTGGCCGCCGGAGGGGGTGGTCGAGCCCTCGCTGCTCGTCGCCGGCATCAGCACGCTGCTGGTGGTGGCCGGCGCGGGTTCCGTGTACGGCGGCCTGCGCGCCATCCGAGAGGACGACACCGGCGGCCTGCTGCGCGGCCTGCTCGCCGGCACGGCCGCTGCCGCGGTCGGCGGCGCCATCCTCGTGGTCGACCTGCTGGGCCTGGACTTCGGCTCCACCGACCACTCCTACGGCGCCATCTTCCACACCTTGGCGAGCGCCTCGCTGGTCGTGGTGCTCTTCGCCTGCATCATGGCCTGCTCCACCGCGGTGTACGCGGCCAAGGGCCACTACCACGCCTACCGGCTCTCACCGGTCGACAACGTGAGCCGCTTCTGGATCGCCGCCGCCGTGCTGTGGGTGCTGTCGATCGGCACGCTCTACCTCTCCCCGTACCTGACATGAGCGCCACCGACCCCGCCAGCCCGCGCATCGCCGAGGAGCCGCCCGACAACCCGAGCACCATCCGGCTCTGGGTGCTGCTGCTCGCCGGGCCCGTCCTGTGGATCGGCCACTTCATGGTCGTGTACCTGTTCGCAGAGGCAGCGTGCGCCGCCCGCGAGAGCGACGACATCCCGTTCTTCGGCACCGGTGCAATCGTCACCATCGTCGTCGCGTCGACGCTCGTCGCGGCCGGGCTCACGGCGCTCGCCACCGTCGCGGCCTGGCGGGGCACGCGGGGACGGGAAGCAGATGCCACGGCCATGGGCTGGGCCGGCGTGCTCCTCGGCGCCCTCTCCATCGTCGCGATCCTCGCCGTGGGCCTCCCGGCCCTCGCCATCGACCCGTGCTGAGCCTGCTGGCCCACGAGGGCTCGCTGCAGCCCCACGACCTGCCCTGGGCGTGGAACCTCGACCCGGTCCTGCTCCTCGGGCTGGTGGGAGCGGCGTGGGCGTACGCGCGGGGCCGGCGCCGCCCCACCGACACGCGCGGGCGGCAGCGGGCGTTCGCCGGCGCGCTCGCCGCGCTGGCCGTCGCCCTCGTGTCGCCGCTCGAGGCGCTCTCCGGGGTGCTGGCCTCCGCGCACATGGTGCAGCACGTCCTGCTGGTGGTGGTCGCCGCGCCGCTGCTGGCGTGGAGCGCGCCGGGGGCCGCCGTGCTGCGGGGCCTGCCGCCCCGGCTGCGGGCCTGGAACCGAGCGGTGCGGGTCGGCGCCGGCCTCGACGCCGGCCGCCTCCGGGCCACGCGCGCCCCGGTGGTGCGCTGGCTGGCGTACGTGGTGGTGCTCTGGCTGTGGCACGCCGCCGCGCTGTACGGCGCCGCGGTCGAGCACGAGCCGGTCCACGTCCTCGAGCACGTGACGTTCCTCGGGACGGCGTGGCTCGTCTGGTCGGTCATCCTCGGGCCGGCCCGGGTCCGGGTGTCGCCCGGGCTCGGCCTGCTCGGCGTCTTCGCCCTCGCCCTCCAGGGCGTGTTCCTGTCCGCCCTCCTCACCTTCGCCCGCACGCCCTGGTACGAGCTTTACGTGCAGGCGGCGCCGGCGTGGGGCGTCGACGCGCTCGAGGACCAGCAGCTCGCCGGCGTCGTGATGTGGGTGCCCGCCGGCCTCGTCCACGTGGCCATCGGCATCGCCCTCCTCGCCGCCTGGCTGCGCGACGTGGAGGCCGACGGCCGGGCGCCGGCGGAGCCCGCCTGGGACGAAGGACCCTGTACCGCCTGGTCGGCGAGGAGCACGGTGAGGCCAGAGGCGCCGGTGGACGGCCCGACCGTCGCCGGCGCGACCTCGCCGACAGCAGGAGGGCAGCCAACATGACCGACATCCAGGTGTCGTCAGCCGGTCGGGTGCGGGCATCCGACATCGAGTACGCACGGGACAAGCTGTCGAAGGTGCTGGCCGACATCGGTCGTCCGGTGCTGCACGCAGCCGTGCGGCTCGAGCTGTCCGCCGACCCCTCGCTGGAGCGGCCGGCCATCGCCAAGGCCGTCGTCGACGTCGATGGTCGGCCGGTGCGGACCAAGCTGCAGGCCCGCGAGGTGACCGAGGCGGTCGACCTCCTCGAGGTGCGGCTCCGCGGCCGGCTCGAGCAGCTGGCGGAGCACCGCCAGGCGCTCCGCCGGCGCGGCCCGACCTCGCCGGAGGGCCAGTGGCGCCACGGCGATGCGCCGGCGATGCGCCCCGCCTACCTGCCCCGGCCCGCCGAGGAGCGGGAGATCTTGCGGCGCAAGACGTTCGCGCCCGCGACGTCCACGGTGGACGAGGCGATCTTCGACATGGAGAGCCTCGACCACGACTTCTTCCTGTTCACCGACGCCGACAGCGGGCAGGACGGCGTGGTGGACCGCCGCGACGGCGGCACGTACGGCCTGCAGCTCCGTGACGGCGGCGAGCCGGCGCAGCCCACGGCGGTCCCGCTGGTGGCGCAGGCCGACGCCGCGCCCCGGTTCGGGGTGGACGAGGCGCGTGAGCAGCTGGACCTCAGCGGCGCCCCGTGGCTGTTCTTCGTCGACCCCGACCACGAGCGGGGCCAGGTGCTGTACCGGCGCTACGACGGCCACTACGGCCTGATCACGCCGGCCGGTTGAGACGCTCCTATGGATCGTCAAGGGGTTGATGGGAGCGCTTCGAGCTGTCGGTAGAGCTGACGGGCGACGTAGCGCTTCAGGCAGCGCTTGATCTCTCGGTCGGTCTTGCCTTCGGCTCGTCGTCGGTCTCGGTAGGCGCGGGTGTCGTCGTCGTAGCGCAGCCGGCACAGCACGACGGTGTGCAGGGCCTGGTTGAGCTGGCGGTCGCCGTAGCGGTTGAGCCGGTGGCGGACGGTCTGGCCGCTGGAGGCGGGAATGGGGCAGACACCGCCGAGCTTGGCGAACGCGGCGTCGTCGCGAACCCGTCCGGGGTGGGACCAGGCGCAGAGAACGACGGCAGCGACGATGGGTCCGACGCCGCAGACCTCGAGCAGGTCCGGTCGCCAGGAGCGGACGATGGCCAGGATCTGGCGTTCGTGATCGGCGGCCTCGGCCGTCATCGCCTGGGATCGGCGGGCGAGGGAGCGAAGCACCGTGGCGGTGGTGGTGGTCTCGACGTCCCAGCTGGCATGGCAGCGCAGCCGGGCGGCGGTGGCGACCATCGCAGTGGTGGTCTGGCCTCGGAACTTCGAGCGCAGGCACTCCGGGGCAGCCGTGACGAGGGCGTGGAGCTGGCGCTGAGCGACGGTGGCGGCGTCGACGGCGGACCGGCGCCCGGCGAGCAGCACCGACAGCGCCGCCCGCTCACCCCGAGCGCGGGGCTCGGCCAGCTTCGTGCGTGACAGCGCTTCGCGTGCGGCTCGGACGGCGTCGAGCGGGTCGGACTTCGCGCCGTGCCGGCGGGCGGGCCGGTCGGGTCGGTCGAGTTCGACCACCCATTCGCCCAGCTCACGCAGGTGTCGGACCAGGCCGGCGCCATAGCCGCCTGTGGACTCGATCGCCCACGCCCGCAGCCCGCTGTGGCGGTCGGCGAGCTCCACGAACGCGGCGTACCCATCCGGGTCCGCCGGTGCGGTGAGAACCTGGAGCTCGCCCCCAGTGCTGGCGGCGACGACGGCGGCGGTGTGGGTGTGCTTGTGGGTGTCGACCCCGATGACGACATCGACGACCTCTGCGAGACTGGTCATGCGTTCTTCTCCTTGCCGGAAGGGACGTGCGGTTCCGGTCCGGTTCGGAGATCGGCAGGACTGTGACGGGACACGCCAGCCACAACTGGCGGTCAAGCTCCTGATCAGGCCAGTCGCTCCGGCCGGGCCGGTGCCGGTGACCCGAGCGGACAAGTCCCCTCAAAGGCACGAAGCCAGTCAGCCGATGGGTCACGCTCGAGATCACCGACACGAAGCCCAGCAGACCGCCAGGCCTCACCGGTGATCCTCACAGTCAGCCGAGCAGGTCCACCACTTCGCCCCGCTGCACCTTCCGGGTGCCGGTGCGGGGGAGCTCGTCCACGGCGACGTAGCGGACCGGCACCTTGTAGTGCGCCAGGCGCTGGCGGGCGTGGGCGTCGAGGTCGACGTCGTCGAGCGTCACGCCGTCGGCCAGGCGCACCGCCGCACCCGGGACCTCCCCGAGGCGCTCGTCGGGGAGCGGGACCACGGCGGCTTCGAGCACCGCAGGGTGCTCCTCGAGCGCGGCCTCGACCTCGACCGCGTAGACCGAGAACCCGCCGCGCTTGATCACGTCCTTCTTCCGGCCGGCGAAGAGGATCGATCCGAAGGCGCCGCGCCGGGCGAGGTCGCCGGTGTGCAGCCAGCCGTCGGGGCCCAGCACGGCGGTGGTCGCATCGTCGTCGCGCCAGTAGCCCCGCAGGACCCCGGGGCCCTTCACGAGCAGCTCGCCCGTCTCGCCGGGGCCCACGTCGTGGCCGTCGTCGTCGACGACCCGCAACCGGTAGCCGGGGAGCGGGAAGCCCATGGCGTCGCCCAGCCCGGCGAGCACGAACGGCGGGCTGACCTTCGCGGCCACGCCGCCGCCGGTCTCGACCATGCCGTAACCCTCGGCGAACGCCGCCTCCCCGATGTCGCCGAGGAGCGGGAGGTGGACGGTGCCGCCCAGCTGCTTGAACCGCCGGGCCAGGTCGGCCGGCATGACGTCGGCGCCCGAGCCCCAGACGCGGATGCTGCGGAGGTCTCGCTGCTCGGCCCCCGCCTCGAGGAGCTGGCGGTACATGGCCGGCACACCCACGAACACCGCTGCCCGGCGGCTCTCGATGGCGTCGAGGACCTCGCCGGCCCGGAAGCGCGGCGCGAACCAGGTGGCGATGCCCGTCGCCGCCAGGCCGAGCAGGGTGATGAAGCCCATGATGTGGGCGACCGGCAGGCTGATCACCGCCTCGTCGTGGCGCAGCTCGGACGGGAACAGGGCGCCGACCCGCAGCGGCCCGAGGAGGGCGTCGTGGGTGAGCGCCGCCCCCTTGGGCTTGCCGGTGGTGCCCGAGGTGTAGAAGAGGGCCGCGACGTCGCCGCCGGCCGCACGCACCGCCTCGCGCACCGGCTCGTGCCCGTCGACCTCGTGGGGCGACCGCAGCACGAAGGCGGCGCCGGAGTCCTCCACGACGTGGCGGACCTCGTCGGGTCGCATGGCGTCGTTGAGGGGCGCGGGGATGCACCCGGCGCGGGCGACGGCGAGGCAGAGCAGCAGCTGCTCGTAGCCGTTCGGCGTGGCCACGACGACGACGTCGCCCGGCTCGGTGCGGGCCGCGACGCCACCCGCCCAGCGGGCCACCCGCTTGGCGGCCTGGCGGTAGCTGAGCCGGAGCCCGCCGTGGGCCTCGGTGACCAGGCGCCGATCGCCGTGGATGACGGCGAGGCGCTCGAGCACGTTGCCCAGCGAGTGATCCCGGCGGAGGAGGAAGGCGGCACGCCCGAGCGTCCGGCGCATGGAGCACCTCTGTACCCCCACCGCGGAGATCAGCGCCAGACGAGGGCGAGCAGGTGCCGCGGCCGGCCGACGCCCTTGAGGGTGTGGAGCCCGCGACCCTCGGTGGTGTGGCGGCCGTCGAGGTGGTCGGCGACGTGCTCGGTGACGAGGATCTCGTCGACGGCGGCTGCGTCGGTGACGCGCGAGGCGAGGTTGACGACGTTCCCGATGATGTCGTCGCCGTCCTCGACCGCGTCGCCGCTGTGGATCCCGATCCGGACCGAGGGGGCGAAGCCGGTGCTCACGCGCTGGTGCTGGAGCCGGCGCAGGACCTCGGCGGCGGCGTCGGCCGCCGCCTGCGGCTGCTCGAAGCGGGCGAGCACCCCGTCGCCCGAGGTGCTCACCTCCCAGCCGGCGTGCGCCTCGACCACCTCCGACACGAGGCTCCGGAACGCCCTGCGGACCGAGGCCCACTGCTGGTCGCCGAGCGCCTCGTTCAAGGTGGTGGAGCCGGCGACGTCGACGAACATGGCGACGACGAAGCGGTTCGTCGCATCGCCGGTCGGCAGCTGGCCCTGCTCCCGGCGCTGCACCCGCTGCTCCCGTCGTTGCTCGTGGAGCTGGCGCCGTTGGTCGCGGTGCTGCTGGCGCTGCCCCAGCGCCCCCTGGACCTGCTCGCGCCGCTGCCGCCTGCGCTCCTTCTTCTCCTCGGCCTCGCGCCGCTCCAGCTCGGCGAGGGTGATCCCCTCGATGGTGGCCCGGGCGAGGCGCTTGCGCTGGTGGGTGGCCGCCACCTGGTAGTGGCTGCCGAGGCCGATGCCCCAGCCCAGGGCCGGGTACAGCGGCCAGGGGTGGCCCGCGCCGGCGAGGAGCCAGATGACCCAGAGCATCCCGATGACCAGGGCGTAGGTGGTGAGGTGGCCACGGAACTCGTCGTCCTCCAGCACCAGGGGATGGCGATGCGCTGGTGGCTTGGTGCCGGGCGGCACGATCGTCGCCGGCAGGTCGGCGGTGACCACGGCGAGCTCCGCGAGGTTGCGGGCGTCGTAGGCGGCGACGATGCGCTGCTCGAGCTCGTCGAGGTCGATGGCGCCCTCACCGGCCGCCGTGCGCAGGCGTGCGATGGCGCGCTCGCGATCGGTGTCGGTGGCCCGGATGCCGGGTGCCGGCTCCGGCAGTGCTCCGTCCCCCCGCGCGCTGCTCACAGGTGGGGATTCTCGCGCCCTGCGCCGATCCCCTGCTCGGGCGACCAGCGTCACACGGTGGCTACCGCTTCTCGAGCGGCGACCAGGACAGCAGGAGCCGCTTCTCGCCGGCGGCGGCGAAGCGGATGGTGGCCTCGGCCTTGTCGCCGCTGCCCGAGATGTCGAGGATGACCCCGTCGCCGAAGGTGGCGTGGTGGACGTCGTCGCCCACCTGGAGGCCGAGGGCCTCGGCGCCCGTGGTGGCCGGTGCGGCGTCGCGGGCGGCGAGCGCGTTGTCGACGATGCGGTCTCGTCCCGCGTCCATGCGGCTGCGTCGGTCGTCTCGGTCGCCCCGGCCGAACACCCGGCCCTCGGGCTCGCGCCATCCGCCGGCCCGGCGCCCGGCCCGCTCGGCACCGCCGCCCGAGTACGTGCGCCCACCCCGGCTGGCCCGCTGCCGGCCGCCGATCTCCTCGACCAGCTCGTCGGGGATCTCGTCGAGGAACCGGCTGGGCGGGTTGTACTGCGTGCCGCCGAACAGGGTGCGGCTCCACGCGTGCGTGAGGTGCAGCCGGTGCATGGCGCGGGTGATGCCCACGTAGGCGAGGCGCCGCTCCTCCTCGAGCTGGTCGGGCTCGGTGAGCGTGCGCAGGTGGGGGAAGATCCCGTCCTCGAGCCCCACGAGGAACACGATGGGGTACTCGAGCCCCTTGGCCGAGTGCAGGGTCATGAGCGTGACCTCGGACTCGTCAGGGTCGAGCTCGTCGGTGTCGGCCACCAGGCTCACCGCTTCGAGGAACTCGGCCACGTCGCCGGTCTCGCTCGCCGTGCCCAGGAGCTCGGCCAGGTTCTCGAGGCGGCCCTCGGCCTCGATGGTGCGCTCGTTGCGCAGCTCCTCGAGGTAGCCGCTGGCCTCCAGCAGGTGCTCGAGCAGCGGGCCCGGGCCGTCGTCGACGCGGTCGGTGGCACCGTCGAGCAGCTCGAGGAACCGGGTGATGCCGCCGAGCGCCCGGCCGGACACGCCGGCGTCCTCGGCGTGGCGCAGCCCCTCGAGGAACGACAGGCCGCGTCCCTGGATCCACGCGTCGACCCGGGCGACCGAGGTGTCGCCCACGCCCCGCTTGGGCACGTTGAGCACCCGCTTCACGCTCACCTCGTCGGTGGGGTTGACCACCGCCTTCAGGTAGGCGAGCGCGTCCTTGATCTCGCGCCGGTCGTAGAAGCGGGTGCCGCCGATGACCCGGTACGGGATGCCGCCGCGGGCGAGGTACTCCTCGATGACCCGGGACTGGGCGTTGGTCCGGTAGAAGACGGCGATGTCGCCCCAGCGGGCCTCGGCCGTGTCGTGGAAGGCGGCGATGCGCTGGGTGACCCACTGGGCCTCGTCGTGCTCGTCCTCGGCGTGGTAGCGCAGGATCTTGTCGCCGGGCCCGGCCTCGGTCCACAGGTCCTTGGGCTTGCGTCCGAGGTTGTTGGCGATGACCGCGTTGGCGGCGTCGAGCACGGTCTGGGTGGACCGGTAGTTCTGGACCAGCGGGATGGTGGTGACGTCGGGGAACGCCTCCTCGAACTGGAGGATGTTCGAGATGTCGGCGCCCCGGAAGCCGTAGATGCTGTTGTGCACCAGCACGCCATCGGCCACGTACGTGTGGGTGGGCGTCACCTCGAGGTCGTAGACGGGCCCGTCGTAGCGGTAGCCGCGAGTCGCCTCGACCGGGACGAGCTCCGTGTGGCCGTCGCGCTCGACCAGCACGCGCATGCCGACACGGATGTGGCTGAGGGGCACGAGGTCCAGCATCTCGCCGTCGATGCAGGCGCGCCGGCGGATCTCGAGGCCGCCGGCATCGGCGGCCCGCCGAGCCACGTCGACCGCGGCGGCGTAGGACTTGTGCGACGTCTCGAAGCGGAACGTCCCTGGTCGCGCGCCCGGGCGGATCGAGAGGCCCGCAGCGCGGAGCTTCTCGGCGACCTCCTCCCGGTTCGACGACCACTGCACGCGGTGGTCGCCGACGGCCCCTGACCGCCGGTCGCTGAACATCGTCAGGTCGAGGCACTGCCGCCGGGCTCCGTTCTGTGGGCGGTGGTGCGGGAACTCGGGGTGGAGGTGCAGGTCGCGCATCAGCTCCTTCGCCCGCCCCTCGGTGTCGACGGAGTCGAACAGCCGACGGAGATCGTCGTCACCCATGACGAGGTTCCGGCCCACGCCGTGGAAGAGCGCTGTCGGAAGGCCGTACGTGGCGGCGAACCACGCCTCCCAGTACGCCGCCTCGGCGCGATCGGCGCACGATCGCAGGATCCACGCCTTGTCGGCGTGCTCCTGGTTCGCCCGGACCACGAGCCCGCTCTCGGGTCGACCTCGGCTGTCGGAACGGATCGCCTTCGTGAGCCCGATGCGGTAGCCGCGGTCGGCCCGCTGCATGAGGTAGACGATCCACCCGCCGGCGGGCAGCGAGGTGTCGGCCGGGATGATGTGGTGCGGCGTCCCGCTGATGGTCGTCCCGCCCGCGTTGATCTCGACCATGTCGCCGACCCAGTGGCCGGGCTCCACGTGCGTGACCCGCGCCTCCACCGCGGAGCCGGCGCCGCCCACGCCGGTCACGGCGTCGCCGACGCGGACGTCCTCGATCGGCACCTCGCCGGTCGGCGTGCGGACCATCGTCCCGGGCGGGAGGCACTGGTCCCCGTCGCCCACCACCGTGACGTTGCGGTGCTCGCGGCCGAGCTGGAGGACCAGCTCGTTCTGGACCTTGTTGGTGTCCTGGTACTCGTCGACCAGGACGTGCCGGAACCGCTGCTGGTAGTGGGCGAGCACGTCGGGGTGGCGGCGGAACAGCTCGGCGGTGTTGAGGAGGATGTCGTCGAAGTCCATCGCCCCAGCGCGGAGCAGGCGGGCCTGGTACTCGCGGTAGACGTCGGCCAGCTTTCGCTCGGTGAACGACCGGGCCCGGTCGGCGTAGTCGTCGACGAGGACGTAGTCGTTCTTGGCTGCCGAGATCTGGGCGTGGACCGACCGGGGTGGCAGCTTCTTCGTGTCGAGGTTGAGGTCGCGCAGGACGTAGCCGGTGAGGCGGACGGCGTCGGCCTGGTCGTAGATGGTGAACGACGACGGGAACCCGATGGCCGAGGCGTCGCGCCGGAGGATGCGCACGCAGGCCGAGTGGAACGTGGACACCCACATCTTCTGGGCGACCCGGCCGACGAGCGTGCCCACGCGGGCCTTCATCTCGTCGGCGGCCTTGTTCGTGAAGGTGATGGCGAGGATCTCGAACGGGCTGACGCCCTGCTCCTGGATGAGCCAGGCGATGCGGCGGGTGAGCACGCGCGTCTTGCCAGAGCCGGCGCCGGCGAGCACGAGCAGGGGCCCGCCGAGGTGGGTGACCGCCTCCTCCTGGGCCGGGTTCAGCCCGTCGAGCAGGGGCGCGCCGAACGGCCCGGAGCCGGGACCGACCCGTTCGTCGGGCTCGGGGAACAGCTCGGCGGCTGGTTCGCTCGGCAGCGGCTCTTCGGTCGACGCACCCACCGCAGCGACCCTACCGGCACCCTCGGACGGCCCCCCGGCCCCACGGGCGCCGGCGGGCCCGCGTGCCACAATCGCCGCCGTGCGCATCCACAAGCTGTCGTCCACCGATGCCTTCATCGCCTTCGACCTCGAGGGCGCACCCGCCGTGGGCATCACCCGCCTGGCGAAGAAGATCCTGCAGGACGGCGCCGAGCTCCTCGCTCGCTCCACCACGTACGCGTTCGCCAGCTTCGGCATCGAGATGGGCGGCGGGTCCGCCGGCATCAACGCCGAGGGCGACGCCCGCGAGGCCGCCGTGGCCGCCTACCTCGAGGAGGTCGCCTCGCTGGTGAGCGCCGGCGAGTGGGCCACCGACCCCGGCCTCGGACTCTCCGAGGACGACCTCGCCCCGCTGCGCGCCGGCGACCGGCGCCCGGCCGAGCTGTGGACCGCAGGGCTGGCCGACACGCTGACCGCCCAGGGTGCCGTCGCCGCCGCCGGCGTCGCGCGCACCGGGGGCCTCACCGGCGCCCGCTGCGCGCTGGTGGGCAAGGGCCCGCTCGTCGACGCCGCCCGCACCGCCGTCGAGGCCGCCGGTGGCACGGTGGTCGACGCCGACGGCGTCGATGCCGACGCCGACGTCCTGCTCCTCGCCGGCAAGGCCGGGATGCTCGAGCACGAGGCCGTGCCGTCGGTGCAGGCCGACCTGGTCGTGCCGCTCACGCCGGTGCCGGTCACCGCACGCGCCCACGCCGAGCTCGGCAAGGCCGGCAAGGTCCACGTGCCCGACTTCCTCTCCACCGCGGCGCCGCTGCTGCACGCCCACGCCGACGTGGCCGACCCGGTCGCCGCCGTCGCCGAGAAGGTCGCGGGGTACGCCGACCGGGGCACGGGCATGTGGCTCGCCGCGGTCGAGGACGCCGAGGCGTTCCTGCGCACCTGGCGCGAAGAGCTCCCGTTCGGTCGCCCGCTCGCCTGAACGGCATGGGCGGCCGCTCCGCGGGGTAGCGAACAGACGTTCGATCCCCGACGTGAGAGGAGCCGACCATGGCCGATCGAGAGCAGGGCCGCCCGGCCGCGAAGGACCCCGACGACTGGACCACCGGCGACGAGCCCATGACCGGGCCGCAGGAGTCGTACCTGCAGACGCTGGCGCAGGAGGCCGGTGAGGACGTCCCCGACGACCTCACCAAGGCCGAGGCTTCGAAGATGATCGACGAGCTGCAGGACGAGACCGGCCGCGGGAGCTGACGCACGGACCGGGGCGGGGGCCGCACGCGCCGTCACGCCACCGTCCCGTCCGCGACGCGGACCGGACGGAGCGGAGACACCGGAAGCAGGTTTCGGCTTCGGCGCGGGCTGGACCGGTCCGCGGCGGGAGATGGTCTCGGGGTGGTCGCGATCACCGGACCCCTCGCCCGCCCGTTCGAGCTGGCCGCCTTGCTCGTCACCGCCCTCGCCGCGGTGGTGACCACGGTGGTGCCCGCGACCTACCTCGCCACCATGCCGGCCGCGGTCGCGGCCATCGCCGTCGCGGCGCCAGCGGGTCGCCGCTTCGCCGGCGCCTTCACCGTGTGGGTGCCGCTCTCGCTGGCGGTCGTCCTCGGCACGCTCGCCTGACCTCTCAGCGGGCGCCGGCCACCGACTCGGCGAGCCGGTCGACGGACGGCCGCAGGACCAGGGTGTAGGTGTCGGCCAGCGCCACCTCGCGGTGCGCCGCCTGCGCCTCGAGCCGAGCCGGGTCCAGCACCACCGCCATGAAGGCGGCCTTGGACGGGAACAGGTTGAAGCGGGCCTGGTCCCACGGGCGGCCGTCGCCGACGATGGTGCCCTCGACCGCGAACCACGCCCCGATCCCGCCACCGTGGCGGACGGCCACGGGGATGGCGTGCTCGGTGTAGCTGGCCATCTCGGTCTCGGCCATGCCCGGGTGGAACCGGCACAGGTGCAGCACCATGACCGGACCGTCGTCGTCGGTGGGCGGGTGCGGGACCTCCGACCAGTCGACGGGGGCGGGGGCGTCGGGCGCGTCCTCGGGTGACGCCATCGGGACGCAGCCGAGGACGATCGTGGCCGCCATGCCCGCCTCCTTGTGGACGTGCTTCTCTCGGAAGTCGTCCCGGCGCTGCATGTCGATGAACGACCGGCGGGTGGGGTACCGCACGATGCCGACCCGGTCCCAGCGCGGGGCGTCGCCGAGCAGCTGGTCCTCGACGTCGCCGTGGAAGACCACCTCGGCGCCGATCTCGGCAAGGACGTCCACCGGCGCGTAGCGGTCGTCGGCCTCGCGGCCGGACACGTCGGCCTCGGCGCCGTCGTACACCGCCCGCTCCCGGTAGGCCATCAGGTTCACCATCCACACCGGGCCGTCCTCGTCGGGGGCGCCGGCGAGCCGGCGGGCGTAGTCGACGTCGACCTGGCCGTAGCCAGGGCTGCGGGTGTCGCTCATGGGTCGCTCCGTGGGATGGCCGGGCGCGAGATCGCCCTCGCGCCGCAGGCAGGTGTGGACGCCGTCGCCGGCCCACCGGGCGAGGGAGCCGAAGTCGGCGAGCACCGCCAGCCGGCCGCGTCCGGCGTCACGAGGTGCGGGCGATGAAGTCGGCGAGGACCCGCCCCAGCTCCGGGCCGCGGTCCTCCTGGAGGAAGTGTCCGCCGCCCTCGATGGTGGTGTGCGGCTGCCCCTGCGCGCCCGGCACCTTGGCGACGAAGGGCTTGTCGCCGCCTCGGGTGATGGGGTCGCTGTCGCTGAAGCACAGCAGGAACGGTCGGTCGAAGCGCTCGAGCACCTTCCACGCCGCCTCCTGGTCGGGCGTCGCCGGGTCCTGCGAGCTCGTGGGCACAAGCGTCGGGAAGATCCGGGCCGCGGCCTTGTACGAGTCGTCGGGGAACGGGGCGTCGTACGCAGCGATGACCTCGGGCGGCAGCGAGGTGGTGCACCCGCCGTCGATGATGCGGCCCACGGGGAAGTCCTCCGTCTCCTGGGAGAACCGCTGCCACGCCAGGAACGCCTCGCTCGCCGGACCGTGGCCGGTGGGCAGACCACCGTTCCCGATGGCCACCCGGGCGTAGCGGTCGGGGTCGAGCGCGACCAGCCGGAGCCCGACGAGCGATCCCCAGTCCTGGCCGAAGAACGTGATGTCGCGCAGGTCGAGGCGGTCGAACAGCGCTTGGCGCATCCACTCCACCTGGCGGGCGTAGGTGTGGTCGGACATGGCGACCGGCTTGTCGCTGCGCCCGAACCCGACGAGGTCGGGCGCCACGACGCGGTGGCCGGCCTCGACGAGCCCGGGCACCACGTGCCGGTACAGGTACGACCAGGTCGGCTCGCCGTGCATCAGCAGCACCGGCGCAGCATCGGCTGGGCCCTCGTCGAGGTGGTGGATGCGCAGCGTCCCGCCGTCGCCGTCGTCGACCTCGACGTAGTGGGGGGCGAACGGGAAGTCGGGCAGGTCGGCGAAGCGCTCGTCGGGGGTGCGCAGTGCGTCCATCGTCGTGGTCCTCTCTCAGCTGGTCATGCCGCCGAGGCCGACGAGGGCCCGGGCGTGCTCGATCTCACCCATGTGGCGCAGGCCGTGCTGGTACACCCAGCACTCGATGGCGTCGAGGCGGGTGATGCCCTCGTCGCCGGCGACCCGGGCGCTGTACGTGCTCGCCACCTGCGGCGGGAACGGCCGGCCCACGACGAGGTCGCCGAGCGACGCCGGGTCGAGCTCGTCGATGCCGCGCTCGGTGCGCTCGAACACCGCGAGCATGTACAGAAGGCGATGGGGAGCACCCCGTCGCGCTCGACGTGGTTCACGTGTTCGAGGGTCATCGTGTCGACCGCCTCGACGTAGAGGGAGTGCATGGCTGCCATGCGGCGGGCGAGGGAGTCCAGGACGATGTCGGTCACGAGGCCTCCTCGGTCGCCGCCGCGCCGACCTCGACGCGGTGGAGGTCGTCGCCGACCTCGACGCGGCCGTCGAAGTGGGCGGCGGCGAGCTGGCGCCACTCCTCGCCGCCGCCGGGCGGGAACGCCGGCACGTAGTGGGTGAGCACGAGCGTGCCGACCCCGGCCCGGGCGGCCGTGGCGGCTGCCTCCTCGGGCGACGAGTGGTAGTCGAGCGTGTCGACGAGGCGGTCGACCGGGATCTGCGCGATGAGGTCCTTGCGGATCACCGTGTGGACCAGCGCGCCGGCGCCCCGTGCCAGCCGGTCGAGCCCCTCGCACGGCACCGTGTCGCCGGCCAGCACCACCGACGCACCGCCGTGCTCGATGCGGTAGCCGACGGTGGGGTGGACGGGGCGGTGGTCGGTGGGGGCGCACGACAGCGCGGCCGCGGTGCCGACCTCGATCGGCCCGTCGGCGACCTCGATGACCTGCACGGGGGTGAAGCCGTAGTGCAGGTCGTCGTGGTGGGCGACCCGGTACCCGATGTCCGGCTCCAGCGACGCCACGATGCGGTCGACGACGAGCTGCGTGCCGACCGGGCCGACCACCATGAGCGGCGTCGGCGCGAACGTCGTGACCCACCGGGTGGTGATGACGTCGCCCAGGTCGGTGAGGTGGTCGCTGTGCAGGTGGGTGAGCAGCACCGCGGCGAGCTGGCCGGCGCCGAGGCCGGCGGCGGCGAGGCGCATCAGGACGCCGCGGCCGGCATCGACCAGGACGTGCTCGCCGCCGGCCGTGACGAGCGTGGCCGGGCCGGCGCGGTGCGGGTCGGGCATGGGGCTCCCGGTGCCCAGGAGCGTGATCGTGATCGTCACTGGCGGCTCATCTCGGCCCGGGCCTCCGCGGCCGCCGCACCGGCGGCCCGTTCGGGGCTCACCTGCACCACGACCTCGTGGAGCGTGCCGGTGTAGGGGTACGGCGCGGCGTACCTCGTCGAGACGGCCGACCCGGCGTCGGGGCCGACGCTCGGGCCGATCGACGACATCATGCGCCTGAACAGCGGCAGGTCGATGTCGCCGGCGCCGGCGCCCCCGACGTGGACGGAGGCGGTCCCGCGGAAGCCGTCGCCGCGCCGGAGGCGCACGCCCAGCACGACGTCGCCGGCCGGCACCTCGACCTCGGATTCGAGCACCGTGTGGTCACCGAAGGCGTTGTAGTCGAGCACCACGCGGCCGCGCTGGACGAACACGCTCAGGCCGGCGTTCTCGGTGCCGCTCGCGAAGAGCACGCCTTCGTCGCCGGGCTGGTGGGTGACCCGGGCATCGAGGTCGAAGCTGCGGCCGGCGATCGCAGCGCCGGCCTGCGCGGGCATCGGCGACATCGGCGGCCGGTAGACGTAGCGCCGGTTCGCCGGGTGGGGCGAGCGGTCGCGGAAGCGGGCGCCGAACAGCTCGACGGTGCGGTCGTCGAGCGGCAGCACGCCGTGCCGCTCGGCCTCGGCCCACCACCGCTCGACCAGCTCGGCCAGCCGCTCGGGCCGCTCGCCGGAGAGATCGTGCACCTCGGCACGGTCCACGTCGAGGTGGTAGAGCTCCCACGGCTCGGTGTCGTGGTCCGCGCCCGGTTGGTGCTTGCAGACCGCCTTCCACCCGTCGGCGACGATGGCACGGCTGCCCGCCTGCTCGAAGTACTGACAGGTGTTCGTCGCCGGTGCCGCAGGGTCCACGAGGGCGGCGGCGAACGAGTGCCCCGTCACCGGCAGCTGGTCGATGCCGTTGCGGACATCAGGCGACGCCACACCGAGCAGCTCGTACAGCGTGGGGGCGATGTCGGCCACGAAGGTGAACTGGTCGCGCTTCGTGCCCGCCTGCGAGGCCGGGATGCCGTTCGGCCAGTGGATCAGCATCGGCACGTGGACCCCGCCCTCGTGGGTGTTCTGCTTGTACCACCGGTACGGCGTGTTGCCGCACTGCGCCCAACCCCACGGGTAGTTGGTGTGGCTGCGGGGCCCGCCGATGTCGTCGATGCGGGCCACCGCCTCCTCCGGCGCCTCGAGGATCCCGTTGAAGAACTTCATCTCGTGGAGGACGCCGTAGGGACCGCCCTCCTGCGAGGCCCCGTTGTCGGCCAGCACGATCAGCAGCGTGTCGTCGAGGCGGCCCACGCGCCGGAGGCCGTCCACGAGGCGGCCGATCTGCGCGTCGGTGTGGTCGAGGAACGCGGCGAACGCCTCCTGCAACCGGGCGGCGAGGCGCCGCTGGTCCTCGGGCAGCTCGTCCCAGGGCTCGACGCCGGGGTTGCGAGGCGACAGCTCCGTGCCCTCGGGCACGACGCCGAGCGCCAGCTGCCGGCGGAACCAGCGCTCGCGCACGACGTCCCAGCCCTCGTCGAAGCGCCCCCGGTACTTCGCCAGGTGCTCGGCCGGCGCCTGATGGGGCGCGTGCGTGGCCCCGAAGGCCAGGTAGCAGAAGAAGGGCCGGTCGGGTCGGACGCCACGGCTGTCGGCGATCATGCGCAGTGCCTGGTCGACCAGGTCCTCGGAGAGGTGGTAGCCCTCGTCCGGGCCGGCCGGTGGCTCGATCGGGTGGTTGTCGGCCACCAGCTCGGGGTGGAACTGGTCGGTCTCGCCCTCGAGGAAGCCGTAGAAGCGGTCGAATCCTCGAGCCAGCGGCCACTGGTCGAACGGGCCGGCGGCCGAGCACTGCTCCATGGGCGCGAGGTGCCACTTGCCGACGCAGAACGTCGCGTACCCCTCGTCGTGCAGCACCTCGGCGATCGTGGCCGCCCGGTTCGAGATGTGGCCGAGCTGGTTGGGGAACCCGGTGCGGAAGTTGGACACAGCGCGCATGCCGACGGCGTGCGGGGCCCGACCGGTGAGCAGCGACGCGCGCGTCGGCGAGCACAGCGGCGTGACGTGGAAGTCGGTGAACTGCACCCCGGCCGCAGCCAGCGCATCGATGTTGGGGGTCTCGATGTCGGATCCGTAGCAGCCGAGCTGGGCGAAACCGGTGTCGTCGAGCAGGACGACGACCACGTCCGGGGCGCCCTCGCCCGGGTGCGGCGGCTCGTCGAACCACGGCTCCGACTCGGCCACGGTCCGGCCGATCCGGCCATGGAACTGCTCCGCTCTGGTCACCGCTCCCCCGTTCCGTCGACCACCCCATCAGAACAGTTGGGAGTCGGACTGTCAATTTCTTCTGCGAGCACGACTCGCAGAAGATGTTCGGCTGGTATCGTCGGCCCGTGGCACCCGACGCCCCGAACGCCGCAGACGGCCGCCGGGCCCGCCGCGAGCGGAACCGGGTCGCGGTGATCGACGCCATGTTCGCGCTCCTCGAAGAACGGCACGTGCCGCCGACGGTGGAGCAGGTCGCCGCCCGGGCCGAGGTGTCCGTCTCCTCGGTGTTCCGCTACTTCGACAGCCTCGACGACCTGCAGGAGCAGACCATCGCCCGGTACTTCGAGCGGTTCGCGCCGCTGTTCGAGGTCCCGGCCGTGGAAGGCGACCGGGCCGCTCGGATCGCCGCGCTGGTCGACTCCCGGCTCCGCCTGTACGAGCGCATCGCCCCCCTCGCACAGGTGGCGCGGGTGCGGGCGGCGGAGCAGCCGCGGTTCTCCCGGACGCTGCTCGAGACCCGTCGCCGGATGGCCGGGCAGGTCCGCGAGCACCTCGCACCCGACCTCGCCCACCTGGGCCGGGCCGAGGCCGACGACCGCGTCGCGCTCGTCGACTGCCTCACCGCGTTCGAGGCCTGGGACCTGCTGGCGCGGACCCACGGCCGCAGCCGGCGCCTGATCCGCAGGGCATGGACCTACGGGATCGAAGCCGTGCTCGCCGGGCCCGGAGCCTGAGCGCGAAGCGGGCGGCCCCTCCGCAGAGGGGCCGCCCGTTCGGACAGGAGGGAGCAGGCTCGCTAGGCGAGCTTGCGGCGCAGGGCGTAGAGGCCAAGGGCCCCGGCGCCCATCAGCGCGGCCAGACCGGTGGTCGTGGCGGCGTCACCACCCGTGCGGGGCAGCGACGGCGGGGCCGCGGCCTCGGACGGGTCGGCGACCGGAGCGTCGAGCTCGCTGTCGTCAGCAGGGTCGTACGAGTCGGGGTTGCTGGCGTCGCCGTCGGTGTGGCAGCCAGGGTCGGCCGCGTCGGCGAGCTCGTCCTCGGGATCGTCGTTGTCGACGCCGTCGGCGCACTGCGTGGCGGCGCCGCAGGCGACACCGCCGACCTCGGCGTGGCCGAGGCGGACCTCGGCGAGCGGCGCATCGCCGGCGGCCGAGAGCACGGTGACCACGAGGGCGTCGACGGCGATGCCGTCATCGGTGGGGGTGACCACGTTGCGCTGGATGTCGAGCACCTGGTTGAGGGTGCTCTCCTCCAGGCCGTCGCCGATGGCGTCGAGGAGGTCGGAGAGCGGCGCGTTCAGCGGGACGTCCTCGCCACCGATCTGCAGGTTGATGATCTCGGAGTTGGCCGAGTACTCGACGGTGCCGCCGCGGCACACGGCCACGGCCTCGGCACGGATGACGTCGGCCCGCACCAGCGAGACGTCCTCGGCGACGGCGTCGACGAGCACCTCGGCGCCCTCGATGAGCGCCACGCCGGAGGCGTTGTAGGGGCCCTCGACCTCCTGGGTCACCTGCGTGAGCTGGGACTCGATGTCGGAGTCGGCGTGCACGGCGGCGTCGGCGTTGAGGGTGCCCGAGACGGCGAGCGGGTCGGCGGGGATGTCGATGAGGGTCTCGTTGACGTCCTCGGCCTCGAGGCTGGACTCGGCCAGCGGGGTGGGCGGGATGACCTCTTGGCCGCCGACGTTGATCGTGCCGCCGTAGGCGGACGCCTCGCCGCTGCCGACGGGATCGGCCGCCGCGGGCGACGCCGTGGCGAACAGCAGGGCAGCGGCCGCGAGCAGCGCTCCGCCCAAGGCGACCGGCCGCGGGGACCGTGCGGTGCTGGACATGTTTTCTCCTCTTTCGGGTGACGACGACTCGGGTGCCCGCCGTGTGGCGCCGGTGGTGTTACCCACGGTTCAACGGTACTAGACGGACATTCTCGCTGAATGGCATGTTCGTGACGAAATCCCCGATCACCTGCTCAAACGCGCGGGGAAATCCGACGACATGCCGTGCCGAGACCGGTACGGATCGTCAGGAGCGAGGCACTACTCCCACTCGATGGTGCCGGGCGGCTTCGACGTGATGTCGTAGGCCACGCGGTTGATGCCCGGCACCTCGTTGATGATGCGGTTCGACATCTTCTCGAGCAGGTCGTAGGGCAGCCGGGCCCAGTCGGCGGTCATGGCGTCGTCGGAGGTGACCGCCCGGATGATGCACGGGTGACCGTAGGTGCGCTCGTCGCCCATGACGCCGACGGACTTGATGTCGGGCAGCACGGCGAACGCCTGCCAGATCTCGCGGTCGAGGCCGGCCTTGTGGAGCTCGGCCCGCACGATGGCGTCGGCCTCCTGGAGGATGGCGACCTTGTCGGGCGTGACCTCACCGATGATGCGCACGCCGAGGCCGGGGCCCGGGAACGGCTGGCGCCACACGATCTCCTCGGGCAGACCCAGCTCCTCGCCCACCCGGCGCACCTCGTCCTTGAAGAGGTCGCGCAGCGGCTCGACGAGGTCGAAGTCCATGTCCTCGGGCAGGCCGCCCACGTTGTGGTGGCTCTTGATGGTGGCCGCCTTGGCACCGCCGCCCGACTCGATCACGTCGGGGTAGAGGGTGCCCTGCACCAGGAAGTCGGCGTCGGTGATGCCGCCCTTCGCGTCCTCGAACACCCGGATGAAGAGCTCGCCGATGGCCTTGCGCTTCTCCTCCGGGTCGGTGACGCCGGCGAGGCGCTCGAAGAAGCGGTCGGCGGCGCGCACGTGGATGAGCTCGATGCCGAAGTTGCGCTTGAAGGTCTCGACGACCTGGTCGCCCTCGTCCTTGCGCATGAGGCCGGTGTCGACGAAGACGCACGTGAGCTGGTGCCCGATGGCCTTGTGCACCAGCGCCGCCGCCACGGCCGAGTCGACGCCGCCGGACAGCCCGCAGATGGCCCGGCCCGACCCGACCTGGGCCCGGATGGCCTCGACCTGGGTCTCGATGACCGAGAGCATCGTCCACGTGGGCCGGCACCCGCAGGCGTCGTAGAGGAAGTTCTTGAGCAGCTCCTGGCCGAGCGGGGTGTGCACGACCTCGGGGTGGAACTGCACGCCGTACAGCCCGCGCTCGGCGGACTCGAAGGCCGCAGCGGGGGTGTCGGGGGTGGACGCCACCACCTGGAACCCGTCGGGCGCCTGGGTGATGGTGTCGAAGTGGCTCATCCACACGACCTGCTCGTCGGGGCTGTCGTCGCCGAACAGCAGCGACCCGCCGCCCTCGACGGAGGCGCGGGCGAGGTCGGCGCGGCCGTACTCGCCCCGGCCGGTCTTGGCCACCTCGCCACCGAGGTCGCGGGCGAGGAGCTGGCCGCCGTAGCAGATGCCGAGGATCGGCACGCCCGTCTCGTAGATGTCCGGGTCGATGGAGGGCGCGCCCTCGGCGTGGACCGAGGCCGGCCCGCCGGAGAAGATGATGCCCTGGGGCGCCCGCTCGCGGATCTCGTCGGCGGTGATGTCGTGGGGGACGATCTCGGAGTGCACGTGGGCCTCGCGGACCCGGCGGGCGATGAGCTGGGCGTACTGGGCCCCGAAGTCGACGACCAGGACGGTGTCGAACTCGGTCCCGATCGAGGGCGTGGTCACGACCGGCCCCGCCCCTCGGGGGAGACCATCAGCTCGGCCTTCTGGAACTCCTTGAGCGTCTCGTAGCCCGACAGCGCCATCGCGGAGCGCAGCGAGCCCATGAGGTCGAGCCGGCCCTCGCTCGAGTCGGACGGGCCGACGAGGACCTGGCGCTGCGTCCCCCGCTGGGGGATGCGCACGCACGCCGAGTGGGGCACGTCGGCGCGGGCGGCGACGGGGGCCCAGTGCCGCCCCCGGCCGGGCGCGTCGGTGGCGCCGGCGAGCGGGGAGCCGAGCATGACGGCGTCGGCGCCGCAGGCGATGGCCCGGGCGACGTCGCCACCGGTGTGCATGCCGTCGTCGGCGATGAGGTGCACGTAGACGCCCGTCTCGTCGAGGTGGCGCATGCGGGCGGCCCGGGCGTCGGCGAGGGCCGTGGCGAGCGGGACGCCGACGCCGAAGGTCTCGGCCGTCGTGGCGTCGACCGCGGTGCCGACGCCGACGAGCACGGCGGCCGCGCCGGTGCGCATGAGGTGGAGGGCGGCCTGGTAGCTGGTGCAGGCGCCGACGACGACGGGCACGTCGAGCTGGCGGATGAACGTCTTGAGGTTGAGGGGCTCCTCGCCGTCCGCGGAGCTCTTCGTGACGTGCTCGGCGGACAGCACCGTGGCGCGGATCACCAGCAGGTCGAGCTCGGCCTCCACGAGCCGGGGCAGCAGCGACTCGATGCGCTGGGGCGTGACCGAGCCGGCCGCCACCGCACCCGAGGCGCGGATGGCGCGGATGCGCTCGACGACCAGATCGGGGTCGACGGGCTGGGCGTACAGCTCGCGGAGGCGGGCCGAGGCGGTGTCGTCGGGCAGGGCGGCGATCTCCTCGAGCACGGGCTCGGGATCGGCGTAGCGGGTCCACAGGCCTTCGAGGTCGAGCACCGCGAGGCCGCCCAGCTCGTCGAAGCCGGCGGCGTTGGCGGGGCTCACCACGGAGTCGCACGGCGCGGCGATGACCGGCAGCTCGAACCGGTAGCCCTGCAGCTCCCAGGACAGGTCGACGAGCTCGGCGTCGCGGGTGCGCCGGCTCGGCACGATGGTCAGCTCGTCGAGCCCGTACCCTCGGCGCCCGGCCTTGCCGAGCCCGATCTCGATCTCACCCACTGCTCGCAGCCCCTCGTTGGCCGTTCCGGGAAAGAGGCGAGTGTACTGAGCAGCGCCGCAGCAGTCCGCAACCCGGGTGTCGTAGCTCGCGAACCACCTGAACGGGCTATCGACGTCGCCACCCACCGTCCACCACTCTATGAGGTCAGGAGACTACGGAGAGGGAGCGCCCGGTGGCGTTGACGATGGTGGACGTGCCCCGGACGAGGGCAGTCGGTGGGGCGCGGGGCGTCCGGTGGGTGCTCGCGGGCGTGGTCGCGCTCGCCGTGGGTGCGGGCGCGGCGGCGGTCGTCGAACCCGGTGACGGCACGGCAGGCGCGATCCTGCCCCGCCCGGTCGCCGCGGTCGATCCCGGGATCCCGCGGGGCGCCGCCCCGGTGGAGGTGGTCGTGCAGGCCCGCCCCGACGTGGGCGCCGAGGAGCTCGCCGCCCTGGTGGCCGAGGTCGGTGGCACCGTCGAGACGGCGCTGCCCATCGTCGACGGCGCCGAGGTCCGCCTGCCGGGCACCGCCGTGGACCGGCTCGCGGACGACCGGCGGATCCTCGCCGTGACCCTCGACCGCGACGTCGAGTTCGAGACCGTCACCTACGACGAGGCCGGCACCGCCTCGGCCTTCGTCGGCGCAGCAGGCGCCCTGGATGCCTGGGCGGCCGGTTCGCTCGGCGACGGCGTCGGCGTGGCCGTGATCGACACCGGCATCTCGGAGATGGCCGACCTCCACGGTCGCATCGTCCACGGACCGGACCTGTCGGGCGAGGGCACGCTGGTCGACACCTACGGCCACGGCACGGTGATGGCCGGCATCATCGGCGGCAGCGGGGCCGACTCGGCCGGCCGCGCCGGCGGCGCCTACACCGGCGTGGCGCCCGAGGCCCACCTCGTGGCCGTCAAGGTCGCCGGCGCGAACGGTGCCGCCGACGTCACGACGCTCCTGCAGGCGATGCACTGGGTCGCCTCCTACGAGGAGCAGTTCGACATCCGGGTGCTCAACCTGTCGTGGGGCACGCCCTCCACCCAGGACCCGGCGGTCGACCCGCTCAACCACGCCGTCGAGCGGCTGTGGGACCAGGGGATCGTGGTCGTGGTCGCCGCCGGCAACCAGGGCCCGAAGGCGGGCACGGTCACCAAGCCGGGCGACGACCCCAAGGTCATCACCGTCGGCGCCTACAACGACAAGGGCACCGTCCACGGCGGCGACGACGCGACGGTGAGCTGGACGTCGCAGGGTCCCACCGCGGCAGGCGTCGCCAAGCCCGATCTCGTCGCCCCGGGGCGGCGGCTGGTCGCGACGCGCTCGTACGGGTCGACGATCGCCGCGGAGAACGAGAAGGCGCTGATCGAGCCGAGCTACATCCGCGGCTCGGGCTCGTCGCAGGCGGCGGCGGTCACCGCCGGCGCCGTCGCGCTGCTCCTCGACGCCCGCCCCGACCTCACCCCCGACCAGGTCAAGCGGCTCCTGACCTCGACCGCGAACCCGCTGTCGGGTGCCGCCGTCAGCCAGCAGGGCGCCGGGCGCCTCGACCTGGCCGAGGCCCTCACCGCAGGCGCCGGTCGTCCGTCCTGGCAGACCGCCACGTCGACCGGCCTCGGCTCGATCGAGGCCAGCCGCGGTGGGCTGCACGTCTCCACCGACTGCGGCGAGGACGGCACCACCGACGTCATCGAGGGCGAGATCGACGTGCGCTGCGAGCCCTGGAGCGGCTCGGCCTGGACCGGGTCGGCCTGGACGGGCTCCGCCTGGACCGGGTCCGCCTGGACCGGCAGCGCCTGGACCGGCTCGGCCTGGACCGGCAGCGCCTGGACCGGTTCGGCGTGGACCGGTAGCGCGTGGACCGGTGGCACGTGGACCGGATCCGCCTGGACGGGCAGCGCGTGGACGGGTTCCGCCTGGACCGGCAGCGCCTGGACCGGGTCCGCGTGGACGGGCAGCGCGTGGACGGGCTCGGCCTGGACCGGCAGCGCCTGGACCGGTTCGGCGTGGACGAGCGCCGCCTACGAGGGCGACGGCGACCTGTTCCTCACCGCCTGGTGGGGCATGAACCCGCCGGCCGGCGTCCACGTGGCCGGCGAGCTGCCGGCGCCGGCGGCGGGCCGACCGCCGGCCGGATGATCGGCACGGGGTGACCGCAACCACCGCCGCGCCCGGTCCTTCGGTGGGCCGCGTCGTCGTCGCCGTCTCGGCGCTCGGCGGCGCGGCCGCCGTCGCGTCCGGCGTCCTCGCCGCGCTCGACGGTGCGCTCCCCCACCCCCTCGCCCTCGTCGTGGTCGCGCTCGTCGTCGGTCTCGGCGACCTGCCCATCGTGCACGTCCGCTACGGGGACGACGTCCACTCGTTCACGTGGTCGGAGGCGGCGCTCGTCGCCGGGCTCGTCCTGCTCCCGACGTGGTGGCTGCCGGCCCTCGGTGCGATCCCCGTGGGGCTGCAGCACCTGATCCTGCGACGGCCGGCGGTCAAGGCGCTGTTCAACGCCTCCTCCTACGCCCTCGGCTCGTTCCTCGCCACGGCGGTGCTCGTCCTCGTCACCGAGCAGCTGCCGGCCGTCCCGGAGGGCGCCGGGCTCGCCCTCGCGGTCGCCGCGTTCTACGCCTCCCAGACGCTGTCGGTGTCGCTCGTCATCGCCCGGGCGCAGGCGATGCCGGTGCTCCGGGCGCTGCGCTCCGGACTCCTGCTCGCGACCTTGTTCGCGATCGCCAACGCCTCGGTCGCCATCCTCGTCGCCACCGCCGCCACCCGCGAGCCGCTGGTGCTGCTCACACTGCCGCCCGTCGTCGTGCAGCTCCTCTTCGCCTACCGCAACACCCGGGAGGTGCTCGACGAGCGCGACCTGTGGGTGTCGATCCAGGAGCTCTCGCTCGACCTGCAGCGCGCCGCGACCGAGGAGGTGGCGCCCCTCGCGCTCCGGGCGGCGCATCGCCTCGTCGAGGCCGACGTCGCCGAGCTGCTCGTCGTCGACCGGGACCGGGCCGAACGGCACCGCACCAGGGAGGGCGACGTCGACGTGGTGCACGGCGAGCCGGCCGCCCTGGCCGACGACGTGTGGGGCCGGGTCGAGTGCGACCGGAGCTCCTTCTGGCTCCTGCCCCAGAGCGCGTCGCTCCGCCAGCGCGCGTGGCTGCGCGAGCACGGCGTCGAGTCCGCGCTCGTCGTGCCCCTGGAGTGGGGCGGCACGGTGATCGGGCTGATCCGGGCCGGCTTCTCGAGCCGCCAGGGCTCGCCACGGGCCGAGTCCGTGCTGTCCACGCTCGCGACGCAGGTGGCGTCTGCCGTCGCCTCGCACCGGCAGACCGCCGAGCTCGTCCACCAGGCCGGCCACGACCAGCTCACCGGGCTCCCGAACCGCACGCTGCTCGTCGAGGAGCTCGACCGGCGCCTCGACGCCGTCGACGGACGCACCGGCGTCGCCGTGCTGTTCTTCGACCTCGACGGCTTCAAGGTCATCAACGACTCCCTCGGCCACCACGTGGGCGACGACGTGCTGCTGGAGGCCGCCCGGCGGCTGCGCCACGCCGTGCGCTCCGGCGACGTGGTCGCCCGCTTCGGCGGTGACGAGTTCGTCGTGGTGTGCGCGGGCGTGCGGAGCCTCGCCGACGCCGGCGAGATCGCCCGGGAGCTGCTCGAGGCGCTCGCCGTGCCCACCACCCCCAGCGTGCGGGCCACCCACATCTCGGCGTCGGCCGGCCTGGCCTACACCGAGGAGCCCGGCGCGACCGCCGAGAGCATGCTGCGCGACGCCGACGCCGCCATGTACGAGGCCAAGCGAACGGTGCCCGGCTCGTTCTGCACGTTCAACGCCGACCTGCGCACCCAGGTGCTCGAGCGCCTCCACCTCGAATCCGACCTGCGGGTGGCGCTCGAGGCCGGCAGCATCGAGGTGCACTTCCAGCCCGTGGTCGATTCGCAGGGCAGCGTCCGCGAGCTCGAGGCCCTGGCCCGCTGGCACCACCCCGAGCGCGGCCTCGTCTCGCCCGCCGCGTTCATCGCCGTGGCCGAGCAGTCGGGGCAGATCCGCCGCCTCGGCGAGGTCGTGCTCCACCAGGCGTGCGCCCAGATGCGCACGCTGCTCGACCTCGGGTTGGTCGGGCCGGGCCAGCGCGTGGCCGTGAACCTCTCGGCCCACCAGCTCGACGGAACGCTCCCCACCGTGGTGGGCGACGCGCTCGCCCGCAACGGGCTGCCCCCCACCGCGCTCACCCTCGAGGTCACCGAGAGCGCCCTCGTCGACGACCCCGACGCAGTGGCCAGCCTCGAGCGCCTCCGCGGCATCGGGGTCACCATCTCCCTCGACGACTTCGGCACCGGGTACTCGTCCCTGAGCGCGCTGCGCGACCTGCCGGTGGACACCGTGAAGATCGACCGGTCGTTCGTGGCCCGCGTCAGCGAGGACCGCCAGATCGAGGCCCTCGTGAAGGGCATCGTCGAGCTCGCCCACGCCCTCGAGCTGCGGGTCGTCGCCGAGGGCGTGGAGGAGCCGGCGCAGGCCGCCATGCTCGACCGCTTCGGGTGCGACCTCCAGCAGGGCTGGCTGCACGGCCGGCCGATGGGCGCCCAGCTCGTGGAGGCGACCCTGAGCGGCGGCCGCCACCTCCGGGCCCTCCCCGGGTCCGACGCCCTGGGCGCCTGACTACCGCGCGGCGAGGAGGTCGCGGCAGAAGGTCCGGGTGGCCGACACCAGCTGGTGCGGCGCCTCCCACGGCACGAAGTGCCCGCAGTCGCGCAGCAGGAACGGGCCGACGTGGTCCGGGAACGTCACGGCGGCCATCTGGTCGAACGCCGGGTAGAGCACGTGGTCGGAGGGACCGAACAGGATGAGCGTCTCGACGTCGGGGTTCCGGGCGATGAGCGCCGGTTCCGAGCGGGCCGCCTCGGAGAACGTCGACTCGTAGCCACCGAAGGACGCCCGGAGCTTGGCGGCGTCGGCGAAGGGCTCGGTGTGGAAGTCGACCGCAGGACCCCCGGGCAGCGGGCCCTCGGTGAAGGAACCGGGGTGCGCCCAGAAGCGCGACGTGTAGAAGGTCGCGATGTAGCGGCGGCGCTGCTCGGGGGTGTCGAGCTCGGCGGCGAGGCCGTCTGGGTCGGTGCCCTGGCGCAGGAAGTAGTCGGACGCGCCGGACCGGGGCCGGGTCTCCATGTCGGCCATGGCCGCCTTGTCGTACGGCAGCGGCGAGTTGAACAGGACCATGCGCTCGACCGCGTCGGGGAAGCGCAGCGCCAGGTCCTGGATCACCGGCCCGCCGAGGTCACCCCCGCACAGCACCACCCGCTCGTGGCCGAGGCCCTCGGTGACCAGGGCGTGGAGGTCACGGCTGTGGCTCGGGACGTCGTGGAAGCCGTCGGGGCCGAGCTCGGAGTCACCGAAGCCCCGCAGGTCGGGGACGATGACCTCGAAGCCGGCTTCGGCGAGCGGCTCGATGACCCGCCACCAGATCCGCTTCGTCTCCGGCCAGCCGTGCACGCAGAGCAGCGGCACCCCGCCCGGGTTCTCCCGCACGTAGGCCTGCCGGAAGCCCCGGCCGTCGAAGTGGTGGACGGCGAAGCGCCCGGGGTCGAGGTACCGGTCGGGGTCGCGCACGCCCCGAGCCTGCCATCAGCCGGGTGCGTCGAGCAGGCGGTCGAGCAGCGACCACAGCGCGTCGACGTGGGCCTCCGTCGTCCAGGTCTGGCCCACGCAGATGCGGATGGCCGGGCGGCCGTCGAGGACGGTGGGCGTGAGCAGCGCCTGGCCGGTGGCGTTCACCGCCTGCAACAGCGCGGTGGTGCGGGCTTCGGCGTCGTCGCCGGTGGCCCGCAGGACGACGAGGTTCAGGGCCGGCGGCGCCGCCAGCTCGAGCCGCGGGTCGGCGAGGACGCGGTCGGCCAGCAGCCGCCCGAGCCGGACGTGCTCGCGGATGTGCCTCGCCAGCCCGTCGGCCCCGTAGTGGCGCATCACCAGCCAGGGCTTGAGTGCCCGGAAGCGGCGGCCGAGCGGTATCTGCCAGTCGCGGAAGTCGATGACGGCCCCGGACTCGCTCTGCTCGTTCCGCAGGTACGCCGGCGTGATGGACAGCGCGTCGACGACGGGCCGGGCGTCGGCCAACCACAGGCACGTGCAGTCGAACGTGGTGAACAGCCACTTGTGCGGGTTGAACGACCAGGAGTCGACGACGTCGGCGCCGTCGGTGACCCAACGCAGCTCGGGGCACACGGCGGCCGAGCCGGCCATGGCTGCGTCGACGTGGCACCAGATGCCCGCCTCGGCGCACACCGCGGCGATCTCGGCCACGGGGTCGAAGGCCATCGACGAGGTGGTGCCCGCGGTGGCGCAGCAGAAGAACGGGACCAGGCCGGCGCGACGGTCGGCCTCGATGGCCTCGACGAGCGCGTCGACGCGCATGGCGTGCGCCTCGTCAGCGGGGATCGTGCGGACCTGGTCGTCGGCGAGGCCGGCCACGCGCGCGCCCTTGACGATCGAGGAGTGGGCGTGCTCGGACGTGTAGAGCCGCAGCTGCGACAGGTCGCCGCCGCTGCTGACCCGCCCGCGGGCCGCGAGCATCGCGACCAGCGTCGACGACGAGGCCGAGTCCTGCAGCACGCCGCCGCCCGGGCCGTCGTGGTCGTGGCGGAAGTGCGCCGGCAGCCCGAGCAGCTCGACGAACCAGTCGAGCACCCGCATCTCGACCTCGGTGCACGCGGGGCTCGTCGCCCAGTTCATGCCGTTCACGCCGAGGCCCGACGAGATCAGGTCGCCCAGCACCGCAGGCCCCGACGTGTTGGCCGGGAAGAAGGCGAAGAACGAGGGGTGCTGCCAGTGCGTGATGCCCGGCATGACGACGCGGTCGAGGTCGTCGAGCGCCGCGGCCAGATCGGGCTCCCCGATGCTCGGCGGCCCTTCGGGGAGCGCAGCGAACACCTCGCCCGGTGCCACCGTGGACTGGACGGGGAAGCCCTCCACCCGCTCCCAGTACGACGCCACCCAGTCGACGTACTCGTGGCCGAGGCGGCGGAACTCGTCGGGGGTGAGGTGGTCGCCCGTCATGGCCGCCGACGGTAACGGCCGGGCCGCCGGGCGACGAGGGTCACGGTCGAGGGCTCCCACGGCCGGCGGCCGACCCCGTAGGCTTCTCCCATGGAAGCGCGATTCGACCCGACCGACGCCGTCCATCCCCGCTTCGCCAAGCTGGGCCTGACCTTCGACGACGTCCTGCTCGTCCCCGGCGAGTCCGACGTCCTGCCCCACGAGGTCGACACCTCGTCGCTGCTGACGCCGAACATCCGGCTCGCGCTGCCCATCGTGTCGGCCGCCATGGACACCGTCACCGAGGCCCGCCTCGCCATCGCGCTCGCTCGCCTCGGCGGCATCGGCATCATCCACCGCAACCTCTCCATCGAGGACCAGGCCGTCGAGGTCGACCGGGTCAAGCGGTCGCAGTCGGGGATGATCGAGGACCCCGTCACCCTCACGGCTGACGGCCACGTCTTCGACGCCCTCGAGCTCATGGCGAAGTACAAGGTGTCCGGCGTCCCGATCGTCGACGCCGACGGCCGCCTCGTGGGCCTGCTCACCAACCGCGACCTGCGCTTCGTCGACGACCACGACCAGCCCATCAGCGCGGTCATGCGCAAGCCGCCGCTGGTCACCGCGCCCGTGGGCACCACCCTCGAGGAGGCCCGGCAGATCCTCTGGCAGCACCGGGTCGAGAAGCTGCCCATCGTCGACGACGAGGGCGTGCTCCGCGGCCTCATCACCATCAAGGACATCACCAAGCGCGAGGACTACCCCAACGCCACCCAGGACGAGCGTGGTCGCCTGCGGGTCGGTGCCGCGGTCGGCGTGGGGGCCGACGCGCTCGACCGCTGCGAGGCCCTCGTCGGTGCGGGGGTCGACGTGCTCATCGTCGACACCGCCCACGGCCACAGCCGGGGCGTGCTCGACACGGTGAAGGAGGTCAAGTCCCGCTGGAGCGTCGACGTGGTCGCCGGCAACATCGCCACGGCCGACGCCGTGCGGGCCCTCGTCGCCAACGGCGCCGACGCCGTGAAGGTCGGCATCGGCCCGGGGTCCATCTGCACCACCCGGGTCGTGGCCGGGGTGGGCGTGCCCCAGATCACCGCCATCGCCGACTGCGCCGACGCCGCCGACGAGCTCGGCGTGCCGGTGATCGCCGACGGCGGCGTGCAGCACACGGGCGACATCGCCAAGGCCCTGGCCGCCGGCGCCAGCACGGTGATGCTGGGCTCGATGCTGGCGGGCGCCGACGAGGCGCCGGGCGAGATCATCGTGCACCAGGGCGAGCGCTTCAAGGAGTACCGGGGGATGGGCTCGATGGGCGCCATGGGCGACCGCTCCTCCGCCGGACGGGGCGACGACGACGGCAAGGCCCGCAGCTTCTCCAAGGACCGCTACTTCCAGGGCCACGTCGAGGACGCCGCCAAGCTCGTGCCCGAGGGCATCGAGGGCCGGGTGGCGTACAAGGGCCCGGTCGCTCCCCTGCTCCACCAGTTCGCCGGCGGCCTCCGCGCCGCCATGGGCTACTGCGGCACCCGCACCGTCGAGGAGCTGCGCACGCAGGCCCAGTTCGTGCGCATCACGGCGGCCGCGCTGCGCGAGTCGCACCCCCACGACATCACCATCACCAAGGAAGCCCCGAACTACCGGGTGAAGTAGGGCTCAGCCCGCCACCGGGCGGAGCGTGGCGCCCACCACGACGACGCTCTCGCCGTAGCGCTCGTCGAACCGCGCCTGGAAGCCCTGGTCGTCGATGTGGACGCCGATCTCGATCCGGCCCCGCACCTCGTCGACTGAGCTGTAGGTCATCCGCTCGCCCACCTCGGCCTGGACCTCCTCGCGGATCGCCTCGAGATCGGCGATGCTCGCGGGCGCCTCGCTCACGCACAGGGGGCCGCCCCAGCGCTGGCGCAGGTCGGCCTCGTGCCGTTCGAGATCGCCGGTGAAGGTGACGTTGAGGACCACGCGGGTGGGGTCGTTCATCGCGCCCTCGTCGATCGGCTCCTCCCGCGCCGCCGGGTTGATCGACTGATCGAGCCACACGCCGCCGATGTCGGGCTGCGCACGGGCGTGGTCGATGGCCGCCTGCATCGCCTCGTCGGTGGCCGTGGCCGGGTCGACCACCTGCCAGCCACCGTCGGGCTCGGGGCACGGCGTGGCGAAGCGATCGGCGTCGTCGGGTCCCCGGCGCTCGGGCTCGCCGGGCGGCTCGGTGAGCGTCAGCGCCTCTCCGTCCCACGTGCCGACCACCGTGTACTCACCCCAAGTCGTGCCGCTGGCCGACTCCGCTCCCGGCGCCGCGTCCCAGTCCCAGCCGATGATGTCGAGGCCGCCGCACTGCGGCGGGTACGACTCCTCGACCTCTGAGCACAGCTGGGGACCGTGCTGAGGCGACTCCAGCACCGTGCCGGTCGCCGCGTAGCGGGTGCCGTCCGCACCTGCGCCGCTCGAGGTCTGCGAAGGGCGCGGGTCGTCGCTGCTCACCACCTCGTCCCCGCCGTCGCACGCGGCAGCGAGGAAGAGCGCCAGGGCGAGGGCGACGATCCGCACGATGGTGAGACGCATGCGGCGGCCGTCGGGTTCCCGCGTCGGACGAGTTCCTGTCGTACCTCGTTCGTACGATTTGCTCCATGACCGGTCCCGCCACCTACGCCGCCAGCGCCGACACGGCGGCACGGGCGCGGGAGCAGCTCGATCGGGTGGCGGTCTCGGCTGCGGCGGTCGAGGACGCGCAGCGGGCCATGCTCGCCGATGTGGTCGCGCTGTGGCCGACCTCGGCGTGGCTGGCGGCGGGGGCCACGTCGGCGAAGAGGTGGTTGCTCGCCTACACGCGTTGCTCCGAGCAGGAGGCACATCGGTTGGAGCGGTTGGCCGGGCTGTGCCACCGGCATCCGAAGCTGGCCGAGGCGGTGCTGTCGGGGGTGTTGTCGCTGGCCCGAGCGCACACGCTGGCCCATGCCGCCAACGCCGATCGGCAGCCGTGGCTGGCCGACTCGCTCGCAGCGTTCCTGCGGTTGAACGACCGGGGCTGCGATGACGGTGACTGGGCCGCCGCGGTGCGGCACTGGGCCGAGCTGGTCGACCAGGAGCGCGACGTCCGGCGGGTCCCCGCCCACACCCTGGTGCTCTCCCAGCGGCTGTTCGGCGGTGGGCAGATCCACGGCGACCTGTCTCCGAACGCGTTCTTGAACGTCGCCACCGCGCTCGATGCGTGGACCGACGACCCCGACCCGACGGATGCCCCCTACCAGCGCTCCCTGGGTGAGCGGCGGGCCGATGCCCTCGACGACATCTGCCGCGCCTCGCTCGACCCCGAGTCCACCCGCTGGGGCTGCGGTGACGACGACGGTGACGGCGAGTGGGAGGACCTCGAGCAGTCCGACACCTTCGACGGGTTCTGCCCCACCGACGACCTCGACGAACACCTCGCGTCGAGGGAAGACGTCGACCCGCTCGTGCTGCTCCGCCGGCGGCTCCGCACGGCCGAAGCCCACCGCCGCCGTCGGGTCCGCCGACGCACCCGGTCCCGCTCCGGGGGGTGTGTCAACGTGCACATCGACCTGCGCACCCTCGCCGACCTCCGCGACGCCACCGACCTCGAAGACCTCGTGCTGCGCGGTGACGGCTGGAACCTCACCCGGGCGGCCGCCGAGCAGCTCCTCTGCGACTCATCCCTGACCGCGGTGCTGTTCAACGGCACGGGCACCCTGCTCGACGCCAACGACGCCGCCGAGCAGTGGTCGCGCAAGCAACGCCGCGCGATCGCCGCCCGCGACCAGGGCTGCGTGTTCCCCGGCTGCGGACGCCCACCCCGGCACTGCGACATCCACCACCTCCACCACCGAGCACACGGCGGCCCCACCCGCACCACCAACGCCGCGATGCTCTGCCGGTTCCACCACCGATTGCTCCACCACCACGGCTGGCGACTCACCATCCGCGACGGCCAC
>DASTYO010000180.1:0-7617 GCA_035764875.1 Acidimicrobiales bacterium
CCTTCGGCCAGCCGATCGTGGGTCCGAAGCTGGACTCGACGGTGAGCACCTCGAGCGCGCGCCCGTCGAACGTCGCGATGTCGGCGTGCAGCACGTCGAGCCCGTGCAGGGCGAGCGTGCCGGTCACGCGCGAGAACATGCCGGGCCGGTCGACGTCGACGACGGTCAGGGTGTCGCCGTCGGCTCGCAGGACGCGCTCGCCGGCCTCGACGAGCGCCCGTTGCCCGTCGGTGGGGAAGTCGACCGTGACGTCGTCGACCTCCCCGCCACCGAGCACGTGCCGGACCCGTCGCACCAGCTGGTCCACGAGCTCGGCCTTCCACGCCCCCCACGCCGCCGGCCCGGTGGCCAACGAGTCGGCCTCGGTGAGCGCGTGGAGGAGCTCGAGGCGCTCGAGCGTCTGCACCTCGGCGGCCACGGCCTCGATGACGTCGGGGTCGTCGAGGTCGCGCCGGGTGGCGACCTCGGCCAGCAGGAGGTGGTGCTCGACCATGGACACGAGGGCCTCGACGTCCTCGGGTGGGAACCCGAGGCGCGCCGCGATGTCGGCGACGAGGGGCATGCCCGCGTCGGTGTGGTCGCCCTCGAAGCCCTTGCCGAGGTCGTGCAGCCACGTGCCGACGACGAGGAGGTCGGGCCGGCGCACCCGTCCCGCCAGGGACGCCGCGTTGGCAGCCGCCTCGCACAGGTGCCGGTCCACCGTGAACGTGTGGTAGGCGTTCCGCTGCGGGAGGCAGCGGATGGCGTCCCACTCGGCCACCGCCTTGGTGAGCAGGCCGTGCTGGTCGAGCGCCTCGATGTTGCCGATGGCGGGCCGCCCGGCGCGGAGCAGCCGCACGAGCTGCGCGCGGGCCTCCTCCGGCCACGGCACGGGCAGCGGCGGACATGCCTGCATCGCCTCGAGGGCCGCCCGGTGCACCGGCAACCCCTCGGCCGCCGCGGTGGCGGCGACGCGCAGCGGCAGCACGGGGTCGTGCAGGTCCACGTGCTCGGACAGGTGGAGCTGGCCCTCCCGCTGCACCACGTCCGGACCCAGCGCCCTGCCGCGACGGGCGAGCAGCGAGCGGCTCCCCCGCAGCTCGTGCTCGATCCGCCGCCACGTGTCGTCCGAACGGAAGGCGATGGTGCGGGCGGCCTCCGACACGCGCCGCATGAGCTCGTCGGCGTCGCGCATCCCGAGCGCGGCCGCCACGCCGTCCTGCTCCTGGAGCAGGAGCCGGTCGCCGAAGCGGCCGGTGCGGCGGTGGAGCTCGACCCGCGTCTCGAGCAGCACGTCGTAGGCGTCGTCGAGCGCGGCGTCGTCACCCGGCCACAGCACGGGCCGGGCCCGGCTCGCCCAGTGCAGCGAGTGCACGTCGCGCAGGCCGCCTCGGCCGTCCTTCAGGTCGGGCTCGAGGAGGAAGGCGACCTCACCCGCCTGCTCGTGCCGCTCGCGCACGCGGTCGACGAGCTGGCCGAGGAAGCGGTTGGCCCGCTTCGCCCACAGCGCCGCCACCTGCCGGTGCAGCTCGGCGGTCAGGGCCGGGTCCCCGGCGAGGTGGCGGGCCTGCAGCACCGCGGTCGCCGAGTCGAGGTCGTCGACCGCCAGCGACGTCGTCTGCTTGATGGTCCGCACCGCGTGGCCGAGCTTGTGGCCGTCGTCCCACACCGGGTACCAGATGGCATCGGCGACGTCGTCGATCGACCCCTTGCCGTCGTGCAGGAGCAGCACGTCGAGGTCGGACTGCAGCGACAGCTCGCGGCGGCCGTAGCCGCCGATGGCCACCAGGGCCACACCGGTGGTGCGGTCGGTGGCCGAGGCGAAGAGGCCTCGGAGGTAGGCATCGGCGCGATCGGCGAACGCCTCGCACAGCTTGCGTCCGACGAGCGAGCGATCGCCGGCGAGCTCCTCCCTGCCGAGCGCCATGGCCCGACGGTAGGAACGCGCCGTGAACGGCGTGTTACGCCGGGGTCAACTCCTGCTCACGGTGCCGCTCGCGACGGGCCGCGAGGCGGGTGGCCGCCTTGTCGACCCGGTCGAGGTGCTTGAGCACCTTCTCCCGGGCGGCGTCCGCCTCGGGCGAGAGGCCCTCGAGCTCCGGCAGCTTCCACTGGTCGACCACCATCGGGCGGAGGATCTGGTCGTGGTGGATCCGGAAGTCGTAGATGCCGGCGTCGGCGATGCGCTTGGCATGGGTGGCGAAGTCGGGGATGCCGGTGCCGGGCATGGCGAAGCCGCGGACCTGGCGGTCGATGGCGAGCACCATGCCGTCGGGGTCGAGCTCGAGCGCAGCCGTGGCGGCGTCGCGGTAGAACACGTGGTGGAGCTGCTCGTCGCCGGCGACGGTGGCCATCACCTGGTAGCCGACCTTGTCCTCGAGCAGGCGGCCGGTGTTGCGGTGGCTGATCT
Organism: Acidimicrobiales bacterium; assembly: GCA_035764875.1. Taxonomy (GTDB): domain Bacteria; phylum Actinomycetota; class Acidimicrobiia; order Acidimicrobiales; family Salinilacustritrichaceae; genus Salinilacustrithrix. The sequence goes on from DASTYO010000180.1 coordinate 2,390, forward strand.
TGGTGGCGAGCTCCTGCATGGTGACGTAGGCGAGGCCGTCGCACACCGACTCGGGCTGGGGCACCTCGCCGCGCGACACCTGCGCCATGCGGCCCCGCTCGAGCTCGTCGAGGTCGACGGCCCGGGTGACCTGCAGGTAGTCGCGGATGACGATCGAGTGCCGGCCCTCCTCGGCGGTCCAGCGGCGGGCCCACGTGCCCCACGGCTCGAACTTCCCGAACAGGTTGTAGATCGTCTCGAAGTAGTACGGGAGGTTGTCCTCGGTGAGCAGGTCGACGATGAGGGCGGAACGCACCTCGGGCGACAGCTCGGTGTCGGCGGGATCCCACTCCCAGTCCTTGCCGAGGTCCTCCCCGCGGCCCCACGGCACGATCCGGTGCGGGAACCACTCCTTGGAGTTCTCGAGGTGCCGGTCGACGAGACCGGCGACCACGGGGGCGAGCTCTTCGGTCAGCGCAGCATCGGTCAGCGGCATGGGGACCACCCTACCGACCGGTCGGTAGCCATGGAAACGTCGCACCTCATGGCGGGCGCCCGTACCCGATGGGGGGCGTGATCAGCCCTCCCGAGCGCTCCTCGCCCGGTCGAGGGCCTCGGCGCCCTTCCGGGCCGCGATGTGCACGGCATCCCACACGCCGGAGAACGGCGGGGCGTAGGCGAGGTCGAGGTCGATCACGTCGTCGACGGTCATGTCGGCGGTGATGGCGGTGGCCAGGACGTCGATGCGCTTCGCCGCCCCCTCCTCGCCCACGATCTGCGCGCCGATCACCCGGCGGCTGTCGTGCTCGGCCAGCAGCTTGATGGTGATCGGCTTGGTCTCGGGGAAGTAGCCGGCCCGTGTGGTGGAGTCGATTTTCACGGCCTCGTACACGAAGCCGGCGCGCCGTGCCTCCTCCTCGCTGAGACCGGTGCGGGCGACCTCGAACTTGCAGATCTTGGTGACCGCGGTGCCGACGACGCCGGGGAACGTCGCGTAGCCGCCACCCAGGTTGATGCCGGCCACGCGACCCTGCTTGTTGGCCACGGTGCCGAGGGCGATGTGCACCTGCCGTCGGCTGACCCGGTGGAAGCTCTCGGCGCAGTCGCCGGCCGCGTACACGCCGTCGACGTTGGTCTGCTGACGGCGGTTCACGCGGATCGCGCCCCGCACGCCGGTGGTGACCCCGGCCTCCGCGGCGAGGCCGGAGTTGGGAGCGACGCCGAGGCCCAGCACCACGAGATCGGCGGGGATGGTGCCCGCATCGGTGACCACGGCACCGTCCTCGAACGCCTGCGCCAGCACCCCGAGGCGCACGTCGACCCCGAACTGGCGCAGCGCGGTGGCGATGGGCGCGGCCATGTCCGGGTCCATCGTGCGCATCACCTGGTCCTCGCCCTCGATGAGGGTGACCCGCAGCCCCCGGCGGACGAACGCCTCGGCCATCTCGAGGCCGATGTAGCCGCCACCGACGATGACCACGGACTCGCAGCGACCCTGGCGGGCGTGGTCGAGCAGGTGGATGCCGTCGTCGAGGGTCTGCACGCCGTGCACGAAGGGCGCGTCGATGCCCGGCAGGTCCGGGCGGATGGGGCGGGCGCCCGTGCCGAAGTGCAGCAGGTCGAACCCGAGCAGGATGGTGCGCTGCCGCGTGTGGTCGTAGACCTCGACCTTGCGGGCCTCGAGGTCGATGGCCATCGCCTCGTGGCCCATGCGGACGTCGATGCGCTGCCGGTCGCGGAACTCCTCGGGCGTGCGGGCCACGAGCCGCTTCACGTCGGTGACGTCGCCCGCCACCAGGTACGGGATGCCACAGGCCGAGTAGCTGGTCCAGTTCCCTCGCTCGAGGGCGACGATCTCCATGTAGGGCTGCTGGCGGCGAGCCTGGGAGGCGGCGGACATCCCCGACGCGTCGCCACCGATCACCACGAGACGTTCGGCCATGGGCCGGGAGGGTACCGGGGCACCGGCGGGCGGGCGCACGGCGGCGCGGCCTGCTGGCACGCCGGAGCGGTGCGCGACACTGGGCTCGTGGCTGTACGAGAGGACTGCCGGCACTACTCCACCCGCTCGACGCCCGCCGGCGACGTGCTCCAGCGGTGCCGCCTGGGCGCCGCCGAGGAGATGCCCTTCGCCTGCCCCGAGCACTGCCTGTTCTTCGAGCCCCGGTCCATCACCGACGCCGGCTGGCACCGCATCGACCGCCCCGACGACTGACTCCCCCCTTCCGGAACTGGACGCGGATCCTGCGCACAGCTCTCCGGAACTGGACGCGGATGCTGCGCAGGGCTGGCAGGGTTGGGGCATGGAGCTCGCCGAGGTCATGCGCACGACGCCCGCCACCCGGGTGTTCACCGACGAAGCGGTGCCGGACGAGGTGCTGCACCGCATCCTCGACCACGCCCGGTTCGCGCCGTCGGGCGGCAACCGGCAGGGCTGGCACGTCATCGTCGTGAAGGACCCGGACACTCGGCGTCGCGTCAAGGAGCTGTACCAGCTGAGCTGGCGCGAGTACGTCGCCCACGTCCGCATCGGGAAGGTGGCGTTCCAGCCCGGCGACACCCGCTTCTCCCAGCCGTGGGTCGACCTCGACGAGGCACGCGACACGCCGGCGCCGAACGACTTCGCCGACCGGCTCGACGAGCACCCGGTGCTGCTCATCGTGTGCGTGGCGCTCGAGGCGCTGGCGGTGCTCGACCACGGGCTGCCCCGCCAGTCGATCGTCGGCGGCGGCTCCATCTATCCCTTCTGCCACAACATCATGCTGAAGGCCCGTGACGAGGGGCTCGGCGGCGTGATGACCACGGCCATCTGCCGGCAGGAGCCGGCGCTGGTCGAGCTCCTGGGCATCCCGGAGACCCACGCCGTCGCCTCGCTCATCGCGCTGGGCCACCCGCAGGAGGTCGTCACGAAGCTGCGCCGGCAGCCGGTGGAGGAGTTCGCCGTCGTCGACCGCTTCGACGGCGCGCCGTTCGAGGTGGGGTCGTGAAGGCCGGCGAGGAGCCGGAGCCGGTGGACGAGGGCGGCGACCCGGCCTGCTGGCTCCACGAGTTCGAGGACGAGCTCCTCGGCGAGGTGCCCGAGGACGACGAGGCCGACGCCCGAGAGTGACCGCCTGCGCAGGATCCGCGTCCAGTTCCGGGAGGCGGTGCGCAGGATCCGCGTCCAGTTCCGGGAGGTGGTGCGCAGGATCCGCGTCCAGTTTCCAGAGGGGGGCGGCCTCAGCGGGTGACGATGACGTGGAGCGCGACGGGGCCGTGGGCGCCGAGGGTGAGGCGCTGCTCGATGTCGCCGGTGCGGGACGGGCCGGTGATGAGGACGCGGGCCGACGGCATCGGTGACGTCTGGGGGCGGAGCACGTCGGCGTGGCTGGCCACGATGCGCGAGCGGGGGACGACGCACAGGTGCACACGGGGCAGGAGGCTCACGGCGCGGCTGCCGGCGGTCTCGGAGTCGACGACGAGGCTGCCGGTGGCGGCGATCGCATGGGTCGCCGAGGTCACGGCGAGATCGGCGGCGGCGGCCGCCTCCCGGTCGTAGGGCGCCACCTCGACGCCGGCGGCGCCCAGCGCAGCCCCGAGCGCCACCGCCTCCGGCTCGCGGCTCGTCACCGCGGTGCTGATGCCGTGGTCGGCGACGAAGCGCAGCAGGAGCGCAGCGGGGACATCGCCGCCGTCGACGACGTCGATCGTGGCCTCGGCTGCCCGGACGGCGGCGACGAACACGGGCAGCAGCGCGTCCGGATCCGAGGGGTCGAGGTCGTCGAGCGTCCGGTAGCCGATGGCCGGCACGACGTCCGGGGGCGCCGGTGGCGGGTGCGGCCCGAGGGAGGGAGGCGGGCCCTGCCGGCTCCGGATCCGGCCGAGGAACGCGGCCCGGTCCCCGTGCTCCGTCCTCACCAACTCAGACATCGCCCGCGTCCCAGCGCTGACGGAACGTCCGCTCGGGCAGGTCGGGCAGCGAACGCCCGTCCGTCCAGCGCCGACCGCCGGGCAGGCGGCGAAGCACGGGTGCGACGCGGCGGGCCCTCGTGGCCAGGGACGCCGACCGCTCGTACGCGCCCGGCCGCGACCACGCGGCCGCCCACGCCCGCCACATGGCCTTCTCGGCGATGCCGGCGTGCTCGGCGTTGCGGCGGCGCAGCCCGAGCAGCAGGTCCTGGAGCGGGATCTCGACGGGGCACACCTGCATGCACGCGCCGCACAAGCTCGATGCGTTGGCCAGCTCGCCGGCGTGGTGGTCGTGCCCGCCCGCCGCGGCACCGCCGGCGAGCAGCGGGGTGAGCACCGCCCCCATCGGGCCCGAGTACACCCAGCCGTAGGCGTGCCCGCCGGTCTGGTGGTACACGGGGCACACGTTGAGGCAGGCGCCGCAGCGGATGCAGTTGAGCATCTCGGCGAACTCGGTGCCGGCGATGTCGGACCGGCCGTTGTCGAGGATGACGAGGTGGAGCTCGTCGGGACCGTCGGCCTCGCCTTCGCTGCGGGGACCGCTGAGCACCGTGGTGTACGACGACAGCGCCTGCCCCGTGCCCGACTTGGCCAGCAGCCCCAGCACGAGGTCGGCCTGGTCCCAGGTCCGGGCGATGCGCTCGGCGCCCATCACGGCGATGTGCACCCGGGGCATCGACGTGACCATGCGGGCGTTGCCCTCGTTGGTGACCAGCACGATGCTGCCCGTCTCGGCGACGCCGAGGTTGGCGCCGGTGATCCCGAGGTCGGCCTCGAGGAAGCGGCGCCGCAGCTCCCGCCGGGCGAACGCGACGAGCTCGGTGGGCTCGGTGACCCGGTGGGTCATCCCGGCCCGGGCCTCGAACGTGTCGGCCACCTGGTGGCGGTTCTTGTGCACGGCCGGGGCGATGATGTGGCTCGGATGCTCATCGGCCAGCTGGATGATCCACTCGCCGAGGTCGGTCTCGACCGTGTCGCAGCCCACGGCGGCGAGGGCCTCGTTGAGCCCCGTCTCCTCCGTGGCCATCGACTTGGACTTCACGACCGTCCGGGCGCCGATGCGCTGCGCGACGGAGGCGATGTAGGCGTTGGCGTCGGCACCGGTGGGCGCCCAGCACACGTGGCCGCCGTTGGCCTGCACGTTGTCGGCGAGGAGCTCGAGCGTCTCGGCCCAGCTCGACAGGATGTCGGCGCGCACGCCCCGGGCGGCGCGTCGCAGGGCGTCGGGCTCGTGCAGCCGGGCCAGGGCCGAGGCGCGCTTGGTGCGGAAGCGGTCGGTGGCCTCGCCGACGTTCACCCGC
>DASTYO010000181.1:0-19595 GCA_035764875.1 Acidimicrobiales bacterium
CAAGGTCTTCTGGCTCGATGAGTGCGCCCCGACGCCGGACACCGGTTCGCTGAGCGTGGACAAGGTGGTGTCGGGCAACGATCCGCAGCCGGAGTCGACGGCGTTCGGGTTCACGGTGTCGTGCACGAGCGCTGGTTCGCCGGTGGATCTGAACGGGGAGGCGGCGGGCACCCAGGCGGTGTTCACGCTGACGGCGGCTCAGACGCCGAAGGTGTTCCCGGGCCTGCCTGTCGGGGCGACGTGCACCGTGACGGAGACGAACGCGCAGGGGGCGGACTCGACCTCGATCACGGTCGACGGCGGGGCCCCGACGGCGGGCACGTCGGTCACCGGGGTCGTGATCGGCGCAGGGACGACCCGGGCGGTCGTGGTCACCAACGTGTTCAACACCGAAGGCGCACCTGGCGCCCTGAGCGTGGACAAGGTGGTGTCGGGAAACGACCAACCGGCCGCGTCGACGGCATTCGGGTTCACGGTTGATTGCACCGTCGGTGCGCAGCCGGTTGATCTGAACGGTTCTGCGGCCGGGTCGCAGGCGGTGTTCACGCTGACGGCGGCACAGGCGCCCATGGTGTTCTCGAACCTGCCTGGGGGTGCGACGTGCACGGTGACGGAGACGAACGCGCAGGGGGCGGACTCGACGTCGATCACGGTCGATGGGGTGGCCGCTGCCACGGGGAACGTCACGATCGGCTCGGGCACGACCCGCACGGTCGTCTTCACCAACGTGTTCGACGTCACGCCGGTCACGGTGCCGCCCACCCCGGTGCCGGCCTCGCTGACCGTGGAGAAGGACGTGACGGGTGACGTGCCTGACGAGTGGGAGTTCACCTTCGGGCTCCGAGGTGGTGACACGAACGAGCTCTTCACCCTCGACCAGGGTGACGACGACGAGGCGTTCACGGTCCCGGCCGGTACCTACGTGCTGACCGAGTTCGAGGTCCCGAACGACCGGGCCACCCTGATCGACGTCGAGTGCGACGATGCCGGCGCCGACATCGACGACGGTGTGGTGACGCTGGCGCTCGCAGCTGGCGACGATGTGACGTGCACCTTCACCAACGACTTCGCCGAGGTGGCCCCGAGCGTGGTGACGACCACCACGACGACCACGACCACGACGGTCGCTCCGACGACCACGACGACGACCGTCGCGCCGGCCGCCGTGCTGGGTGAGTCCGTCACCCGCCTGCCCCGAACCGGCACCCACACGGGTGAGCTGGCAGCGCTCGGCGTGCTGCTGATCGGGCTCGGCGCCACGATGGTGTTGGTGGGGCGTCGTCGGGAGGCAGTGGACCTCTGACGGCTCCGCCACAGGCATCCGGGACCCGGTCGCTCCGGCGGCCGGGTCCCGGCGCGCGCGGCCGCGAGTCCTGTCACGTTCCGTGTCGACAGTGCGGATCGCGGCACGATCGGTAGGCAGAGCGCTCCTGATCCGGCACGCATCGCGCGGACACATCGACGAAGCCGGACGAAGTGCGAGCGGTCGAACGTTTTCCGCGTTCAACGGTTCTGGGTACCCGGGTGCGGTGGCGATGGAGGGCGCCGGCGGTGCGACTGCACCACAGCCAGCCAACACCACAACGACCGACGGGCCGAGCTCCCCCCAACGTGCCGGCCCACGAAAGGGCGAAGACGATGAAGAACCTCCTCTTGGACGCGCGCGGCCTCCGTCGGGCCTCCGCTGCCGTCGCGATGGTCGCCGGCTCGATCCTGCTCGTGGCCCCCGTGGCCGGGGCGAGCGCCGGCGAGACCCCCGAGGCTGCCACCGCTGGGCAGGCCCGGGCCGAGGCGAACGCTCCCGAGCAGCGGGCCGACGGCCAGGCCACGAGCGCCGCCGCGTCCGAGCAGGGCCAGCAGGCCAGCGCCGGCCAGCGGACCACCACGCCGCCTGCGCACAGCAACGCCGGCGGCAACGCGTCGGGCGCCCCGCAGCCCAACAACGGCGCCGCCGAGCCGGAGTCGCCCGGGGCGAGCGGCACCCACAAGCACACGATCTGCCACCGCACCCGCTCGGCGACGAACCCCTACGTCCAGATCACGATCGACTTCCACGCCGTCGACGGCGAGCTCGTCGAGGCCACGAGCGACCACGCCGAGCGCCACGACGGCCCGGTCTTCGACAGCAGCATGAGCAGCGGCGACGCCTGGGGCGACATCATCCCGCCGTTCACCACGGAGGACGGCGACAGCTTCGAGGGTCAGAACTGGGACGACGGCCAGGCGATCTTCGAGAACGGCTGCGAGCTCCCGGCGACGGAGACCGAGACCGGCGGTGAGGTCGTCGAGGAGGAGGAAGACGACGAGGAGCTCGCCCCCATCGTCGGTGGGGAAGAGGTGACCGACGAGCAGCCCGCCGTCGAGGAGCAGCCGGCGACGGACGTCGAGGGCGACGTCGTGACCCGTGACCAGACCCCGACCGTCGGCACCGACGTGCTCGGCCTCGCCGCGCCGGCCAGCGACACCCAGGTGCTCGGCGCGGTCGTCACCCGCACGCCGACCGAGGTCGGCGGCGCCCAGGTCTCGTCGCTGCCCCGAACCGGCAACGCCACCGGCCTGCTGGCCGCCGCCGGCGCCGCCCTGGTGGGCCTCGGCCTGGTGCTGGTCCGCGGCACCCGTCGGATGTCGCCCACCGCCTGACCGAACCGGTCGGACACCGTCGCCGCCGGGCGGCCGGACCACTGGAGCGTGGGTCCGGCCGCCCGGCGTTCGCATTTCGGCGAGCGGCGGCGGGCGCGTATCGTGGATCAACGGCTCTCCGACGGGGGCCGGTCCGTCGTTTTGCGGGCCGCACGAGCCGTGCAACTCACCTGAAGGAAGAGGAGGGCCGCGATGCCGGCCACCATCGTCGTGGGCACCCAGTGGGGTGATGAGGGCAAGGGTCGCTTCGTCGACCTGTTCTCCAAGGAGATGTCGATGGTGGTGCGCTACCAGGGCGGCCACAACGCCGGCCACACCATCGTGGTCGACGGCGAGTCCTTCGCCCTCCAGCTCATCCCGAGCGGCATCCTCTACCCGCACATCACCCCGGTGATCGGCAACGGCGTCGTCGTCGACCCGAAGGTGATGCTCGCCGAGATCGACATGCTCGAGAGCCGCGGCGTCGACTGCTCGAAGCTGCGCCTGTCGGGGAACGCCCACCTGATCTTCCCGTACCACCAGCTGCTCGACCGGATGACCGAGCGGTGGCTGGGCCGCAACAAGCTCGGCACCACGAAGCGGGGCATCGGCCCGGCCTACGCCGACAAGGCGGCCCGCGTCGGCATCCGCGTGCAGGACCTCTACGACGAGAAGATCTTCGTGGAGAAGCTCCGCATCGTCCTGCGCGAGACCAACGCCGTGCTGGCCAAGGTCTACAACCAGCTCCCGGTCGACGAGGACGAGATCGTCGACGCCTACCTCGGCACGTACCGGGACGCCATCGCCCCCTACGTCACCGACACCGTGAACCTGGTCCACGAGTCGCTCGAGGCCGGCCAGCACGTCCTGTTCGAGGGCGCCCAGGCCACCTTCCTCGACCTCGACCACGGCACGTACCCCTACGTGACCTCGTCGAACCCGGTGGCCGGCGGCGCCACCGTCGGCTCGGGCATCGGGCCCCGCCACGTCGACCGGGTCGTCGGTGTCGGCAAGGCCTACCTCACCCGCGTCGGTTCGGGTCCGTTCCCCACCGAGCTGTTCGGTGAGCTGGGCGACCGCATCGTCGACGTCGGCCACGAGTACGGCGTGAACACCAAGCGCCGGCGCCGGCCGGGCTGGTTCGACGCGGTGATGATGCGCCACGCCGTCCGGCTGAACTCGCTGTCCGAGCTGGCCATCACCAAGCTCGACGTGCTCGACAGCTTCGAGACCATCAAGGTGTGCGTGGCCTACGAGGTCGACGGCGAGCGCATCGACCGGATGCCCGACAACCAGTCGGTGCTGCACAAGTGCAAGCCGGTGTACGAGGAGCTCCCGGGCTGGAAGACCGACGTCTCCGAGTCCACCGAGCCGCACCACCTGCCCGCCAACGCCCGGAGCTACATCGAGTACCTCCAGGAGCAGTGCGGCGTGCCGATCAGCCTGCTGGGCGTCGGCCCGTCGCGCGACCAGTACGTGCAGCTCGCCAGCTAGCCCGTATTCCCCTCCGGTCCGGGACCTTTCTCCCTGGATCGTGGGCTGACGCCCCTGCCGCGCCGTGCGGCGGTGTGGTGCGATCACGTCGATCGGGAGTCCCGGTCACCAACAGGATCGGTGAGCGTCGACCCGGCCGCGGGCCGGGGCGCTCACCACCGCCGGGAGTCGGCGGAGGGCCACCCACTCCGCCGGCTCCAGCGCGGCTGGGCGCTCCGTCGTCGTGCGGACAAGGGACTGCGGACCCTGCCGCCGCAACGCCCGCCGTTCCTACGGTTGGACCATGGAACGCCTGAGCGTGCTCGATGCCGAGTTCCTCCACGTCGAGGACGGCATCGCCCACATGCACATCGCCGGGCTGTCGGTCTTCGAGCCGCCGTCGCCGTCCCTCGAGGAGCTGACGGCGATGATGACCGCCAAGCTGCCGCGCATCCCCCGGTACCGCCAGCGGGTGCGGACCGTGCCCCTCGAGCTGGGGAGGCCGGTGTGGGCTGACGACCCCCACTTCGACATCGGGTACCACGTGCGGCACACCGCGCTGCCGAAGCCGGGCGACGACGTCGTCCTGCGCCGGCTCATGTCACGGCTGATGGGCCAGGAGCTCGACCGGCAGCGTCCGCTGTGGGAGCTGTGGCTCGTCGAGGGCCTGGAGGACGGCCGCTGGGCGCTGATCTCCAAGGTGCACCACTGCATGGTCGACGGCGTGTCCGGCGTCGACCTCCTGCAGACGGTCCTCGACGCCGAGCGCGACGTCGTGCTGCCGGAGCCCGTGCCGTGGGCGCCCGCACCGGAGCCGAGCGGCGTGGCGAAGGTGCTGGACGCGTGGTCCGGGTTGGCGACGGACGCCCTCGGGCTCGCCCGCCAGGTGCCCGGGGCGGTGCGGGAGCCGCGCCGCGCGGTCGCGGACGTGCTCCGCACGGGCTCGGGCCTGGTGCGCTACGCGCAGCACCTCACCAACACGACCTCCACGACGTTGGAGGGCTCGATCGGCCCGCACCGGCAGTGGGCGATCGCCACCGTGCCCCTCGACGACGCCCGCCGCATCCGCAAGGACCTGCAGGTCACCCTGAACGACGTCGTGCTGGGCGTGCTGGCCGGTGCGTACCGCGAGCTGCTGCTCCACCGCGGCGAGGACCCGGACCGCACGGTGCTGCGGAGCCTCGTCCCGGTGTCGGTGCGGGCGCCCGACGCCCACGGCGTGCTCGACAACCGCGTGTCGGCCATCCTCCTCGAGCTGCCCGTCCACCTGGCCGACCCCCGCGAGCGGGTGCAGGTCGCCCACGAGCGGATGGACGCGCTCAAGGCGTCGCACATGAGCGAGGCCGGCGAGGTCGTGGTCCGGCTCGGCGACCTCGCGCCGCCGATGGTGGTCGGTGCCCTGATGCGCACGGCCACGCGCCTGCTGCAGCAGGTGCCCCAGCGATCGGTGAACACGGTGACCACGAACGTGCCCGGCCCGCAGGTGCCGCTCTACTGCCTCGGGCGCGAGATGCTGACCTACCACCCCTTCGTGCCCCTGTCGCACGGGGTGCGCGTCGGCACGGCGATCCTGTCCTACAACGGCCAGCTCTCCTTCGGCGTGACCGGCGACTACGAGTCGGCGCCCGACGTCGACGTCCTCGCCGACGCGATCCCCGCCGGCTTCGAGGCGCTGTCCCGGGTGTGAGCCCCCCGGGCCGCGTTCCGTAGTGTCCCGCCCGTGAAGGTCTGCGTCGTCGGGTCAGGAGGTCGTGAGCACGCGCTCGCCGTGGTGCTGGGTCGCACGGCCGACGTGGTGGTGACGCCCGGGAACGCCGGCATCCCCGGCTCGGTCGACACGCCGCCGGAGGACGTCGACGCCGATCTGTTCGTCATCGGCCCCGAGGCGCCGTTGGTCGACGGCCTGGCCGACCGCCTGCGCGCCGCCGGCCGGCTCGTGTACGGACCGGGCGCCGACGGGGCGCGCCTGGAGGGCTCGAAGGCGTGGATGAAGGAGGTGGTCGCGGCCGCCGGCGTGCCCACCGCCCGCTACGGCGACTTCGACGACGTCGACGAGGCCATCGCCTTCCTCGACACCCTGCCCGGCGGCCCCGACGGCGGCTACGTCGTCAAGACCGACGGCCTCGCGGCCGGCAAGGGCGTGTTCGTCACCACCGACCGGACCGAGGCCGAGGCCGACATCCGCGACAAGCTCGCCGGCACCAGCTTCGGCGAGGCCGGCCGGCGCGTCGTCATCGAGGAGCGCATGGTCGGCCCCGAGCTGAGCGTGCTCGCGGTGTGCGACGGCCAGCGGGCGGTGGCCCTCGCCCCCGCCCAGGACTACAAGCGGGTGGGCGACGGCGACGCCGGGCCGAACACCGGGGGCATGGGCTGCTACTCGCCGGTGCCCGCCGCCGACGACACCGTCGTGCAGACCGTGCTCGACGACTTCGTGACCCCCACGCTGGTCGAGCTGCGCCGCCGCGGCGTCGACTACCGCGGCACCCTCTACGCCGGCCTGATGCTCACCGCCGCCGGACCGAAGCTCGTCGAGTACAACGCCCGCTTCGGCGACCCCGAGTCGCAGGTCGTGCTGCCCCGCCTCACCAGCGACCTCGCCCAGCTGCTCGCCGAGGCCGCCGCGGGTGAGCTGCGCAGCGAGCCCACCTTCACCGACGATGCCTGCGTCGCCGTCGCCCTCGCGGCCGAGGGCTACCCGGCCAGCACCCGCACCGGTGACGTCATCGCCGGCCTCGATCGGCTCGACGACCTCGACGGCGTGCAGGTCTTCTTCGCCGGCGTGGCCGCCGGCGAGGCGCCGGGAGCGCTCGTCACCGCCGGCGGGCGCGTCCTGTACGTGTGCGGCACCGCCTCGACCATCGAGCAGGCCCGGGCGCTGGCCTACCAGGGCGTCGCCCGCATCTCGTGGCCGGGCATGCACCACCGCAGCGACATCGCCGCCCACCCCACCGCCTGACCGGCGAACCCGTCGGCGTCAGGCGCCGCGCTCGCGCAGGCGCCGGCCCTTCTCGATCGCCATGTCGCGCAGGCCCTCGGCGAACGCCGCGAGCCGGTCGCGCAGCTCGGCCGCCGCGGGGTCGGTGGCCGAGGCGAGGATGCGCGCCGCGAGCAGGCCCGCGTTGCGCGCCCCGCCCACGGACACGGTGGCCACCGGGATGCCGGCCGGCATCTGGACGATCGACAGCAGCGAGTCCATCCCGTCGAGGTGCTTGAGCGGGACGGGCACGCCGATGACCGGAAGCACGGTGACCGAGGCGAGCATGCCGGGCAGGTGGGCGGCACCGCCGGCGCCGGCGATGACGACGCGCAGCCCGCGCTCGGCGGCGGTGCGGCCGTACCGGATCATGTCGTCGGGCATCCGGTGGGCGGACACGACGTCGGCCTCGTAGGCGATGCCGAGCTCGTCGAGCGCCAGCGCCGCCTGCTCCATCACGGGCCAGTCGCTGTCGCTGCCCATGACGATGCCCACCACGGGTGCGTCGGTGGTCTCGCTCATCGGTCGTGCGCTCCTCGCAGCTGGTCGGCGGCCCGACGTGCGCGGGCCCGGAGGTCGTCGAGGTCGTCGCCGCAGACGGTGACGTGCCCGATCTTGCGGCCGGGGCGGACCTCCTTGCCGTAGAGGTGCACGCGCAGCTCGGGGTCGTCCGCCAGCAGCCGCCGCACCTCGGGGTACAGCGCCTGGCGAGACCCACCGAGCACGTTGGCCATCACCGTCCACCGCGACCGGACGTCGGTGGAGCCCAGGGGGAGGTCGACCACCGCGCGGAGGTGCTGCTCGAACTGGCTGGTCACGGAGCCCTCGATGGTCCAGTGGCCGCTGTTGTGCGGGCGCATGGCGAGCTCGTTCACGAGGAACGTGGCGCCGCCCTCGTCGTCGTCGACCTCGAACAGCTCGACCGCGAGCACCCCGGTGACGCCCAGCTCCTCGGCGATGCGCAGGGCCATGTCGGTGGCGCCCTTCGCGGCGGCCGCGTCGACATCGGGGGCGGGAGCGAGCACCTCGGTGCAGATCCCGTCCGCCTGCACGGTCTCGACCAGGGGCCAGGCGCGGGCCTCGCCGCTCGGGTTGCGGGCGACGAGGGCGGCGACCTCGCGGGTGAACGAGACGGCCTCCTCGAGCAGCACGCCGTCGAGCAGCGGACCGGGCTCGCCGACCGCGTCGAGCCAGTCGGCGACCTCGTCGGCCGCACGCACCAAGCGGACGCCCTTGCCGTCGTAGCCGCCCCGTGGCGTCTTGGCGATCAGCGGCCAGCCGACATCCCCACCGAAGGCGGTGACCTCGTCCGCGGTGCGCGCCACCGTCCAGCGGGGGCACGGGAACCCCAGCTCGGTGAGGCGACGCCGCATCGCCACCTTGTCCTGGGCGAACCGGAGCGCCTCCGGCGTGGGGTGCAGGCGGACCCCGTCGGCGGCCAGGGCGGCGAGCACGTCGGCCGGCACGTGCTCGTGGTCGAAGGTGACGACGTCGGAGCGGGCGGCCAGGCGGCGCACGGCGTCCAGGTCGTCGGGTGCACCGACCAGGGCATCGGGCACGACGAGGGCGGCCGACTCCGCCTCCGAGGCGGCGAGCACCGACAGGGTCACCGACAGCGCCACCGCCGGCGGCTGGCACATCCTCGCCAGCTGGCCCCCGCCGACGATGCCGACCACCGGGAAGTCGCCCTCCGCCGGACCGGAACGGCGGTCGTCGAGTCGGGCGTCGCCGCCCGTCGGAGGTGCCTGGCTCACGACGCGCCACCCTACTGACCGGTACGGGAAGGGCCCCCAGCGCCGGATGTCCGTGCATGCTCGGAGCCGCCGGGTTGCCAGACTGGTGGGGTGAGCCCCCACGACCTCCCCAACGTGCTGGCCAGCCGCTACGCGAGCGAGGCCATGGCCGCGCTGTGGTCGCCGGAGACCAAGGTCGTCCTCGAACGACGGCTCTGGCTCGCGGTGCTCCGCGCCCAGGCCGAGGTGGGCCTCGACGTCCCGGAGGGCGCGATCGAGGACTACGAGCGGGTGCTCGGTGACGTCGACCTCGAGTCGATCGAGGCGAGGGAGCGCATCACCAAGCACGACGTGAAGGCCCGCATCGAAGAGTTCTGCGCACTCGCCGGCCACGAGCTCATCCACGCCGGCATGACGTCGCGCGACCTCACCGAGAACGTCGAGCAGCTCCAGATCCGCGACGCGATGGCGCTCATCCGTGACCGCGCCGTCGCCACGCTCGCCGCGCTCGCCCGGCTGGCCATCGAGCACGCGGAGACGCCGATGGCCGCCCGCAGCCACAACGTCGCCGCCCAGGTCACCACCCTCGGCAAGCGCTTCGCGGTGGCCGGCGAGGAGCTGCTCGTGGCCTTCGAGCGGCTCGAGTCGCTCCTCGAGCGCTACCCGCTCCGGGGCATCAAGGGCCCGGTCGGCACCCAGACCGACCAGCTCGACCTGCTCGGCTCCGACGACGCCGTCGCCGCCGTCGAGGAGGCCGTCGCCCGCCACCTGGGGTTCGCCCGCACGTTCACCAACGTCGGCCAGGTGTACCCCCGCAGCCTCGACCTCGAGGTCGTCGGCGCGCTGGTGCAGCTGGTGTCGGGGCCGTCGAGCCTGGCCACCACCATCCGCCTCATGGCCGGCCACGAGCTCGCCACCGAGGGGTTCCTGCCCGGGCAGGTCGGCTCGTCGGCGATGCCCCACAAGATGAACAGCCGGTCGTGCGAGCGGGTCAACGGGCTGAAGCACGTCCTCGCCGGCCACCAGGCGATGGTCACGAGCCTCGCCGGCGAGCAGTGGAACGAGGGCGACGTGAGCTGCTCCGTCGTCCGCCGGGTCGCGCTGCCCGACGCGTTCCTCGCCGCCGATGGTCTCTTCGAGACGTTCCTGACCGTGCTGCGGGGCTTCGGCGCCTACCCGGCCGTCATCCAGGCCGAGCTCGACCGCTACCTGCCGTTCCTCGCCACCACGAAGGTGCTGATGGCCGCGGTCCGCGCCGGCGCCGGTCGTGAGGAGGCCCACGAGGCCATCAAGGAGCACGCCGTCGCCGTCGCCCTCGCCATGCGCGAGGAGGGCCAGGCCGAGAACGACCTCCTCGACCGCCTCGGCGCCGACCCCCGCCTCCCCATCGACCGCGACGGCCTGGCCGCCGCGCTCGCCGACCCGATGTCGGTCGCCGGCCGGGCGCCCGCCCAGGTCGCCGCGTTCGCCGAGCAGGTCGAGCAGGTCGCCAAGCGGTACCCCGAGGCGGCGGCCTACACCCCCGGCGACATCCTGTGATGCCATCATCGACTGCGTGAAGGTCGACCTCCCACTGCTCAACACCGGCAAGGTCCGGGGCATCTACGACGCCGGCCCGGACGAGGCCGGCAACGAGCGCCTGCTGCTGGTCACCTCCGATCGGATCTCCGCGTTCGACGTGGTGATGGAGGAGACCATCCCCGACAAGGGCCGGGTGCTCACCGCCATGTCGGCGTTCTGGTTCGAGCTGCTGGCCGACGTGGCGCCGAACCACCTCATCTCCACGGACATCGCCGACTTCCCCGAGGGTGCCAAGGACCCCGAGCTCGCCGGGCGGACGATGCTCACCCGCAAGGCCGACATGCTGCCCATCGAGTGCGTCGTGCGGGGCTACCTCACCGGCTCGGCGTGGAAGGAGTACGTGTCGGACGGGACGATGCACGGCCAGCCCATGCCGGAGGGCCTGCAGGAGTCCGATCGCCTGCCCGAGCCGGTCTTCACGCCGGCCACCAAGGCGGCGCCCGGCGAGCACGACGAGAACATCGACTTCGACGCGGCGGTCGACATCGTCGGCCGGGAGGTCGCCGAGCAGGCCCGCGCCATCGCGCTGGCGGCGTACCAGAAGGGGGCGGACTGGGCGCGGGAGCGGGGGATCATCATCGCCGACACCAAGTTCGAGCTCGGCTGGATCGACGGCGAGCTCGCCATCTGCGACGAGGTCCTCACCCCCGACTCGTCCCGCTTCTGGCCGGCGGCCGAGTGGAAGCCGGGCACCACGCCGCCCAGCTTCGACAAGCAGCCGGTCCGCGACTGGCTGGCCGCGGTGGAGGGCTGGGACAAGACCCCGCCCCCGCCGTCACTGCCCGACGAGGTGGTGCAGGCCACCGCCGCCCGCTACCGCGAGGCGTACGAGCGCATCTGCGGTCGCAACCTCGACGACTGGCCCGGCGCGACCTGACCGTTCTGGCCCAGCGATCCCCCCGCATGCGCGGAGATCGGCATGCCAGAACCGGCGATGTGCGCACGTAGATTGAGCGGCATGCGCTTCGACGTCCAGGTGGAGACCCGCCCCCGTGAAGGCATCGCCGATCCGGAGGGCTCGACCATCGAGCGCTCGCTGCCGGCGCTGGGCTTCGAGGGCATCCGCGACGTGCGGGTGGGCAAGTCGTTCCGCTTCCACGTCGACGCCGACGACGAGGCTGCGGCCCGGGCCCTGGTCGACGACGTCTGCGCCCGCTTCCTCACCAACCCGGTCATCGAGGACGCCTCGGTCACGGTCAGCGCGGCGGTCGACGCCTGATGGCCGCTCGGGTCGGCGTCGTCCTGTTCCCGGGGTCGAACTGCGAGCTCGACGCCGTCGAGTCGGTGCGCGAGCTGGGTGGCGAGGCCGAGGTGCTGTGGCACGGCGACGACACCGTCAAGGGCGTCGACGCGGTCATCGTGCCTGGCGGCTTCGCCCACGGCGACTACCTGCGGCCCGGCGCCCTCGCCCGCTTCTCGCCGGTGATGCACGCGGTGCAGGAGTTCGCCGCAGCCGGCGGACCCGTGGTGGGCATCTGCAACGGCTTCCAGGTGCTCACCGAGGCCGGCATGCTCCCCGGCGCGCTCCAGAAGAACGCCGGGCTGAAGTTCCTCTGCAGCACCGTGACGTTGCGGGTCGAGACCACCGATTCGGTGCTGACCGGCGCGGCCGAGAAGGGCCAGGAGCTGCGCATCCCGGTGAACCACTTCGAGGGCAACTACACCGTCGATGCCGACACGCTGCGCCGGCTGCAGGACGAAGATCGCATCGTGTTCCGCTACGTCGACAACCCCAATGGGTCGGTCGACGACATCGCTGGTGTGTGCAACGAGGGCCGCAACGTCGTGGGGTTGATGCCCCACCCCGAGCGGGCCTGCCACCCGCTCCTGGGCTCGACCGACGGGCAGCCGCTGCTGCGGTCGCTGCTCGACGCCGCGGCGAAGGCCGCGGTCTGACGGTCCGGCCGGCCGGGCTCAGCTCGCCCGGCTGATCCCGGCCTTCTTCAGCACCGACGCCTCGACGCCCAGCTCGCGCCAGGCGGCGTACGAGATGCCCTTGCGCTCGCTGTAGGCCTTGGCGGCCTGCACGAAGTCGGCCTCGAGGCCGGTGAGGTCGGCCTTGTTCTCCGCCGCCGCCAGCTCGGCCTGCAGGTCCATGCGGTCCTGGATCAGCTGGAGCCGCTTGATGGGGTCTGCGTCGGCGAGCTGCGACTCGATCTTGCCCAATTGCGACGTGATCGATTCGGTCGTGCGCTTGCGGCCACGCTTCGGCTTGTGCTGCTCGAGCGCCTCCAGATAGTCCCGAACTGCCCGCCCCTGTCGGCGACCTTCTGCGAGGGCTGCTTTGTGCTCGTCGGTCATCTCACGCTTCGGTGCCATAGGGGAGTGACTGTCCCACACCGCCGTCCATTTGGCAATTCACGGCAGTTGGAGGGGCAGCCATATGGGGAAGTCGGTCCGGACGCCTGTCGGCAAATCCGGCGCCGGGCTTGTGCGGTCCGGGGGCAGGTGGGGCGGCCCGGTGGGCGACGCGTAGCGTGCGCCCCATGGCGTCGACCCCCGCTCTCGATCCCAGCGTGCACCGGGCCCTCGGCCTCACCGACGACGAGGCCGAGGAGATCGCTCGCATCCTCGGGCGGAACCCGACGCACCTCGAGCTGGCCATGTACTCGGTGATGTGGTCGGAGCACTGCTCGTACAAGTCGTCCCGGGTGCACCTCCGGCGACTCCCGTCCGAGGCGCCGCACGTGCTCGTCGGGCCCGGCGAGGGCGCCGGCGTCGTCGACGTCGGCGACGGCATCGCCGCCGCCTTCCGCATCGAGAGCCACAACCACCCCTCGGCCATCGAGCCCTACGAGGGCGCCGCCACCGGTGTCGGCGGCATCCTGCGCGACGTCTTCTCGGTGGGCGCCCGCCCCATCGCGCTCATGGACCCGCTGCGGTTCGGCCCGCTCGACGACGCCCGCAGCCGTTGGATCGCCGAGGGCGTCGTCTCCGGCGTGTCCGGCTACGGGAACTCCGTCGGCGTGCCCACCGTGGGGGGCGAGACCGTCTTCGACGAGACGTACCAGGGCAACCCGCTGGTCAACGTGTTCTGCCTCGGCACCCTCCCGCAGGACCGGCTGGTGCTCGCCCGGGCCTCGGGCCCCGGCAACCTCACCGTGCTGTTCGGCTCCTCCACCGGCCGCGACGGCATCGGCGGCGCCAGCGTCCTCGCGTCGGCGTCGTTCACCGAGGGCGACGAGGAGAAGCGGCCGAGCGTGCAGGTGGGCGACCCGTTCGAGGAGAAGCGGCTCATCGAGGCCTGCCTCGAGATCCTCGACGCGGGCCTCGTCGTGGGCATCCAGGACCTCGGCGCCGCCGGCATCACCGGCGCGGCCAGCGAGACCTCGTCGAAGGGCGGCGTCGGCATGGACCTGTACCTCGACCAGGTCCACGTGCGCGAGGAGGGCATGGAGCCCTTCGAGATCATGATCAGCGAGAGCCAGGAGCGGATGCTCGCCATCGTCGAGCCGACCAAGCTCGACGAGCTCCTCGCCATCTGCCGCAAGTGGGAGATCAAGGCGTCGGTCATCGGCACGGTCACCGGCAGCGGGCGGTTCCGGGTGCTCGACCGCCTCGACGGCGACGTGCTCGCCGACATCCCCGCCAGCTCCCTCGACGACGCCGCGCCCGTGTACCACCGGCCCCTCGCCGAGCCGGCGGACCGGGCCGAGCGGGCCGCCGACGTGGCCGAGGCGCTGCCGGCCCCCGCGGACCCCGCCGCCGACCTGCTGGCGCTGCTGGCCGACACCTCGTGGGTGTGGTCGCAGTACGACCACCAGCTGTACCTGAACACCGTCGCCGGCCCGGGCGGCGACGCCACCGTGCTCCGGCTGAAGGATCCGCGCACCGGCGAGGCCACCGGGCGGGGCCTCGGCCTCACCACCGACGGGAACCACCGCTGGTGCCGCCTCGACCCCCGGTCCGGCATGGCGGGCGTCGTCGCCGAATCGGTGATGAACCTGGCCACCGTCGGCGCCGAACCCCTCGCGCTGGTGAACTGCCTGAACTTCGGCAATCCGGAGCACCCCGAGGTGATGTGGCAGCTCTCCGAGACGGTCGACGGCATGGCCGAGGCCTCCCGGGTGCTGGGCGTGCCGGTCATCGGCGGCAACGTGTCGCTCTACAACGAGTCCAACGGCGTGAACATCGACCCGTCACCGGTCATCGGCACCGTGGGCCTCATCGCGCAGCTCGACCGGCGTCCGCCGGGCGTCGGCCTGGTGGCCGGCACCACGCTGGTGCTGCTCGGCACCCCGGCCACCACCCTGTCCGGCAGCGCGTGGGCGTGGTCGAAGGGCCACCGCGGCGGCCTGCCGCCCCAGGTCGACCTCGCCGCGGTGCGCGACACCGCCGCCTTCGTGCGGGCCGCGGTGGCGGCCGGTCGGCTGGCCTCGGCCCACGACGTCGCCGGCGGCTTCGGCCCGGCGCTGGCCGAGATGGTCGTGCAGACCCAGGTCGGCGCCCGCGTCGAGCTGCCCGAGCCAGGCGGCCACGTCGCCCTCTTCGCCGAGACGCCGGCCGCGGTGCTGGTCGCCGTCGACCCCGACGACGCCGATGCCCTCGTGGCGGACGCCGGCGCGGCGGGCGTGCCCGCCGTCGTGATCGGCGACGCCGGCGGCGACCGCCTCGTCATCGGGTCGCTGGTCGACGTGGCGGTGGCCGACGTCCACGCCGCGTGGCGCGACCGCCTGCCCGACGCCCTCGGCGCCGGCACCACCCAGGGCTGAGCCGCGCAGGATCGGTTCCGACGTGTCGCCCAGCGACACGAGCGCGCCGATCGGCGCGCTCGTGCGGGGCAGGCGGGTTCAGGCCGAGCGCTCGTCGGCGGGGGCCCGGTGCTCCGGATCGACGGGGTGCAGGTGCAGGTGGCCCTCGGCGTCCTCGTGCTCCTCGACCAGCTCGATGAGCGGCTTGAACAGCACCCGCTCGAGCACGAAGAACCGGGCGACCCACAGCACCCCGAAGGAGCCCACGTTGGCGAGCATGAGGATCAGCGTGTTCTCGTCGAAGCGCTCGGCCGCCCACGCCACGGCGAAGGTCGACAGGATCAGCCCGAGGACGGCCATGCCCCAGAACGGCAGCACCTCGCGGGTGAACGAGTGGGCACCCCGCTTGTTGAACGTCCACGCCCGGTTCACCAGGTAGTTCGGCACGGCGCCGACGGTGACGGCGATGATGTTCGACGGCACCGGCGCCATGTCGACCACCTCGAGCAGCACGAACAGCGTGGCGGTGCTCGACACGACGCCGCTCATCGAGGCCGCCGAGTACTTCGCCCACTTGACGATCCACGGCCGGCGCTCGAGGGCGCGGCCGAGGGGGGCGTCGGCGGAGAGCTGCATGGGGCGAGGCTACCGACGCTCCAGCCGAGGTGGCCGACCGGGGGTGCAGATCGGGCAGGATGACCCATGCAGCCCAGCCGCCGGCCCGCCTGGCGGACCACGCAACGGCACCTTCTCGGATCCCGGAGGAACCATGAGCGACGACGTGCACGAGGACCTCGCTGACATCCGCGCCCGGCTCGAGGTCCTCGAGCAGCGCCTCGACGAGGCGGCGGCGTCCGACCGCACCGACGAGGTGCTCCGCCGCCTCGACACCCTCCAGGACCGGCTGGCCGGCGGGCAGGGCTCGCTGCTCGACCAGCTCCAGGACAACCTCGCCGACGTGGCCTCCGGGGAGGTCGTCGGCTCCCTGTGGGAGGAGGTGCGCGAGCTCCGCACCGACCTGGGCGGCGCCGGCGGCGGCCTCGACGAGGCGGCGCGGGAGTCGCTCGAGGCGCTCCGGGCCGAGGTCGAGGGCATCGGCGCCGCCCTGGCCGCCCGCACCGAGCCCACCGCCGACCCGGCGGTCGCCGGCATGCGCGAGGAGCTGCGGCTGCTGGCCGACGACGTCCGGGCCGTCATCGAGGCGCCGGCGGCGCCCGCCCCGTCCGACGCCGAGGACCGGCTCGCCCCGCTCGTCGACGAGCTCGCCACCCTCCGGGCCGAGCTCACCGAGGGGTTGGTGGTGGAGCCGAGCGACGCGCTGCTCGACCAGGTCGCGGCGCTCCGGGACTTCGTCGCGTCCGGGCTCGACCGCCTGCAGCAGGCCGTCGCCGCCAGGGAGGCGACGCCCCCGCCGGCCACCGTCGACACCACCCCGCTCGACGACCTCGCCACCCGCCTCCGCAGCGAGCTCGACCGCCTCGCGGCGGTCGGCGCCACCCCGTCGGCCGCGCCGGCGATGGACGACGACACCGTCGAGCTGCTCCGCGAGGAGATCCGGGCGGCCGGTGGGGTGTCCGACCAGCTCGTGGAGGCCCTGCGCGACGAGCTGAAGGCGCTGCGCCGGCGCATCGCCGTGAAGGCGTCCGAGAAGGTCCTCGACGAGGAGCAGCTCGACCAGATCGCCGAGGCGGTGGCCGCCCGCCTGGGCAAGGGGTGACGCGCGCCGCGTGACCGACGACCCCCGCTCCGCGCGGCTCGACGTTCGTCGTCGCCACCGGCGCCGGATAGCCTCGGACCGACGCCGGAGGTGCGCGCCGACCCATGACCGATCCCGATCATGACCCCCACCACCCGTCGGCCGGCGATCCGGCCGCCGTACGCGCCTCGGAGGGCGACGACGAGCTGAAGGAGGCCTGCGGGGTCTTCGGCATCTACGCGCCCGGCCAGTCGGTGGCGCACCTGACCTACCTCGGCATGTTCGCCCTGCAGCACCGCGGCCAGGAGGCGGCGGGCATGTCGGTGTCCGACGGCGCCGAGATCATCACGGTGAAGGACAACGGCCTGGTCTCCTCGGTCTTCGACGACCGGGTGCTCAACGGGCTGCCCGGCCACCTCGCCATCGGCCACGACCGCTACAGCACCACCGGGTCGAGCACCTGGCAGAACGCCCAGCCGGTCACCCGGGAGGCCGCCGGCCACCAGGTGGCGCTCGGTCACAACGGGAACCTCGTCAACACCGCGGAGCTGGCGGCCGAGCTCGGCATGCTGCCCGGCTCCGGCGCGGTCACCTCCGACAGCGACCTCGTCGTCGAGCTGGTGGCCCGGGCCATCGAGCGCAGCGAGCACCACCGCAGCGACGACCGCCACCTCGAGGCCGCCCTCCTCGAGGTGCTGCCCACGCTGAAGGGCGCGTTCTCCATCGTCTGCATGGACGAGGCCCACGTGGTGGGCGTGCGCGACCCCAACGGGTTCCGCCCCCTCTGCCTCGGCAAGCTCGAGGGCGGCTGGGTGCTCGCCTCCGAGACCCCGGCCCTCGACCTGGTGGGCGCCCAGTTCGTCCGGGAGATCGAGCCCGGCGAGATGATCATCATCGACGCCACCGGCTGCCGGTCCGTGCGGGCGTTCCCCGAGGCCGACATCAACCCGACGCTCTGCTTGTTCGAGTTCGTCTACTTCGCCCGCCCCGACTCCACCCTGTACGGCAAGAACGTCCACCAGGCCAGGGTCCGCATGGGCGAGCAGCTGGCGGAGCAGGCACCCGTCGAGGCCGACATGGTGATGGGCGTCCCCGAGTCCGGCGTTCCCGCGGCCGAGGGCTTCGCCCGCCGCTCCGGCATCCCCTCCGGCGCCGGCCTGGTCAAGAACCGCTACATCGGCCGCAGCTTCATCGCGCCGTCGCAGGAGGCCCGGGCCGCCGCGGTGCGGATGAAGCTCAACCCGCTCAAGGAGAACCTGCAGGGCAAGCGGCTGGTGGTGGTCGACGACTCCATCGTCCGGGGCACCACGCAGCGCACGCTCACCCAGATGCTCCGCGAGGCCGGCGCCACCGAGGTCCACCTGCGCATCACGTCGCCGCCCGTCATGTGGTCGTGCTTCTACGGCATCGACACCGGCGTGCGCGGCGAGCTGCTCGCCGCCAACCTCGACCTCGAGGAGATCCGCAGCTACCTGCAGGTCGACTCGCTCGCCTACCTCAGCCTCGACCGGCTGGTCGCCGCCACCGGCACGCCGGCCAGCGGCTTCTGCACCGCCTGCTTCACCGGCGAGTACCCCGTGGAGATCCCCGTGAGCCTGTCCAAGAGCGTGCTCGAGGCCCCCAACGGCCGCACCGAGGCGCCCAGCGGCATCGCCACCGCCCTGGCGTCGCGGGTCGGCGGCTCGCAGATGGGCTTCGACGACTGATGCCCGAGCACGACGCGCCGACCGAGCCGACCACGTCCGGCCACACCTACGCAGCCGCCGGCGTCGACATCGGCGCGGGCGAGGAGGCCGTCAGCCGCATCAAGGAGTCGGTGCGCTCGACGTTCCGCCCCGAGGTCATCGGCGACATCGGCGGGTTCGGCGGGCTGTTCCAGTTCCCCGCCCACCGGTTCCGCCACCCGGTGCTCGTGTCGTCCACCGACGGGGTCGGCACGAAGGCCGTGGTCGCCCAGCGGGCCGGCGTGTTCGAGTCCATCGGCGTCGACCTGGTCGCGATGTGCGTCGACGACATCGCCTGCGCCGGCGCCGAGCCGCTGTTCTTCCTCGACTACATCGCCGTCGGCAAGCTCGACCCCGACCACATCGAGCAGCTCGTCTCCGGTGTGGCGAAGGGCTGCCGCGAGGCCGGCTGCGCGCTCATCGGCGGCGAGATGGCCGAGCACCCGGGCTCGATGGAGGCCGGGGAGTTCGACCTCGTCGGCTTCGCCGTGGGCGTCGTCGACCGCGACCGCATCCTCACCGGCGACCACGTCGCCGACGGCGACGTGCTCATCGGGCTGCCCTCGCCCGGCCTCCGCAGCAACGGCTACTCGCTGGCCCGTCGCGTCCTGCTCGAGCGGGCCGGCCGGCCCCTGGACGGCCCGGCCTGGCCCGGCGCCCACCACCGGCTGGCCGACGAGCTGCTCGAGCCGTCGGTGATCTACGCCCCGGCGATCATCGCCCTCCTCGACGCCGTGGAGGTGCACGCCGTGTCGCACATCACCGGCGGCGGCCTGCCGGGCAACCTTCCCCGGGCCCTGCCCGGGTCGTGCGACGCGGTCGTCGACCCCGGCGCTTGGGAGCGGCCGCGGATCTTCGGCGAGATCCAGCGCCTCGGGGAGATCGACGACGACGAGATGATGCGGGTCTTCAACCTCGGGATCGGCATGGTCGTGGTGGTGCCGGCGACGGCGACCTTCCACGCCATCGACGTCCTGCGGTCCCACGGTCACCGGGCGGTCCGCATCGGCGAGGTCGTCCCCGGGCGCGGCGACCTCCGGCTGGAGCCGGGGTCGGTCCGCTAGGCGGATCCGCCCCCATGGCGCGGCTGCTGCTCGTCGACGA
>DASTYO010000182.1:0-27071 GCA_035764875.1 Acidimicrobiales bacterium
TGGCCACTCGCCACGTCACGGCCCTCGACGACGGCGGCGCGGCCATCTGGGTGGTGACCTTCTCCGGTGAGGTGGAGCGGGAGGGGACGGTCGAGACCGACGCCTTCCCGGTCGTGGTCGTCGACGACGGCGGGCCGCGGATCGCGTTCGAGGTCACCCAGCTCGACGTCAGGCCCGGCGTGGGCGCGAAGGTCGACGTGCAGGCGGCGCCGGGGGCCACCGTGGTCGCGTCGGTCGACGGCTCGGCGCCGGAGCCGGTCGACGTCGACGCCGAGGGACGGGGCAGCCTCGTCGCCGAGGCCGCGGACGACGGCGCGTCTGACCACACCCCGCAGGTCCTCACCGTGATCGCCGTCTCCGACGGCCGGCCGGTGGCGCGGGCGGTCATCCTCGACACGACCCTCGACATCCCGACGCTCGGCCTCGAACCCACCGACCCGCTGCCGTCCGCGACCGCGGTCGGCGAGGGCGTCGACGACGCCATCGGCGCCTACACCGTGCGCGCCGCGCCGGGCGGCGATGCGGGCCTCTGCTTCGAGGTCGAGACCGGCGACGGCGTCTTCGGGAGCCCGTGCCTCGGGACGCCCGGCTTCGGCGAGCTGGTCACGCCCGAGGGCACGCGCCTGCTCGTGGCGAACATCAGCGATCCCGCCGCCCGCTCCGTCGTCGTCACCACGGGCGCTGGTGACCAGGAGGTCGCGCTCACCGAGGTGGCGGGGTCGAGCGTCCGCTCGTTCGCCCTGCGCGTCGAAGGCGAGGTGGAGGCGGTGACCGTGCTCGACGGTGCGGGAGACGTGCTCGCATCCGAACGCCGCTGATCGGGTACGCGCGGAGCCATGAGCACGACGTACGAGGTGAACGACGCTGCGGTGAAGCACGCGCGCAAGCTGATCGACGACGGGAAGTTCGACTGGGACACGCCGTGGTCGGATGCCGCCCCGTCCACCGACGAGGGCAACGAGGTGATCGAGAAGGAGGGCTACGACGGCTACGGCCGCTGGCACCTCGGCATCGACCAGGAGGCGTCCGAGGAGACGAAGGGCCGCTTCGCCTTCCCCTACGGCGACTTCGACAAGGTCGTCCGCAGCGCCTTGATCCACGGCAAGCAGCGGGCATCCCAGAACGACCACGAGGCGGTGCGAAAGGCGTTCGACGACCTGCTCGAGCGCCTCGACGCGAAGCACGAGGCCTGAGCGCAGGCTCGGGCCGGCGCGCGCCCGCTGGGTAGCGTGCCGGCGTGATCGTGGTCTTCGCCGTGGTGGGCGCCCTGCTCGTGTTCGCCATCGCCGCGGCGTTCGTCGGCACCGAGGCGTTCCGGCTCGGGCACACGCCCGAGACGGCGATCTTCGACATGGACGAGGCCGTCCTGCACGTGGCCGAGCACCTCAGCGACGAGGCCGCCGCCGGCCTCACGCTCGACGAGGTCCACGACCTCATCCTGTTCTCGCTCGACCACCTGCGGTCCAAGGGCGTCACCGCCATGCCGGGCGAGGAGCTCGACCTGGGCGAGGGCCCACCGGTGGTGGTCGCCGACGACGACGCCGTGGCCGTCGTGCTCGGGCACGCCGACGCGGCCGGCATGGAGGTCACCGACGTGGCCGTGCTCGAGGTCCTCGACCTGCTGCTCGACCACCTGGTGCAGATCGGGGCGGTGGGTCCGGCCGTGCCGCCGCCGGAGATCTGAAGGAAACCCGCGCGACCACTTCTGCGTGACCGGCGTTAGCATGTCCCGCACCAGAGAAGGGAGGTGGTCCAACACATGAGTGACAGTCTTTTCGGGACCCTGGAGGTGGCTGGCCGCTAGGTCAGTCCTCGGACCGATCTGGTGGAATCCCACCAGTCCACCGCTGAGCGAACCCGGTCGGGAGCTGGTCTCACC
The DNA here is from genome assembly GCA_035764875.1 of Acidimicrobiales bacterium. Classification (GTDB taxonomy): domain Bacteria; phylum Actinomycetota; class Acidimicrobiia; order Acidimicrobiales; family Salinilacustritrichaceae; genus Salinilacustrithrix. Next base: position 1,880 of record DASTYO010000182.1, read on the forward strand.
CGGCAGTCAACGGGCGCTCGGTCCTACGAAGTGAACGGGACGGGGAGGCGTCGGCATTGCCGGTCGCCTCCCCGTGCCGCGTATGGTGCCGTCCATGTCAGACCGCCTCGTTCGCATCGAAGAGCACCGGTGGCTCGGCGACAAGCGCACGTTCGTCGTCCACGACCAGGACCACATCTGCGACCGGGCCGTCCTCGACGACATCGCCAGCGCGCAGAGCTGGCTGACCTTCGGTCCCGACACCGACGTCGAGGCCCGGAACCGCGGCTACAAGGTCTGCCCCCGCTGCGCGGCGAACGCCGCGGACTGAGCGAGTGCCCGGCCCGGCGCAGGAGCGGTTCCGCTCCGGATCGCTGCGACTGGTCGGCCACCTCGCGGGCCACGCGCGCACGGGGCCGCTGAAGCCCGGCGTCGTCATCGTGCACGGCTACCCGTCGGGCCCGGCGGGGACCGCCGGTGCCGTCTCGGCCATGCCGGAGCTGGCCGACCGCATCGCCGACGACATGGGCTGGGTTGCCTTCTCGCCCACCCTCCGCGGCATCAACGGCAGCCAGGGCGCGTTCTCGGTGAAGGGCTGGAAGAACGACATCCACGCCGCCGTCGACCACGTCCGCGCCATCGCCCGGGTGAGCGGCGTGTGGCTGGTCGGCTTCGGCACCGGCGGGGCGCTCGCCATCTGCGCCGGCGCGGACGACACCGACATCCGGGGCGTCGCCGCCCTCGCCGCTCCCGCCGACTTCGACGACTGGGCGTCGAACCCCCGCCAGCTCCACCAGCACGCCCGGGAGGTCGGCATCGTCTCCGCCGATCCGACCCCGGCGCTCCTCGACGGGTGGGCCCGCGAGATGCGCCTCACCAAGGCCGTCGACGCCGCCGCCCGGCTGCACCCCCGCCCGCTGCTGGTCATCCACGGCTCGGCCGACGACCTCGTGCCCGACTTCGACGCCCGCATCATCGCCGACGCCCACACCGCGGCCGAGCTCCGCCTGCTCGACTCCGCCGGTCACCGCCTGCGTCACGACCCCCGGGCCATGGCGATCCTGCTCGGCTGGCTCGACCGCCAGCGCCTCGCGGCCGTGCCCCGCACGGCCTAGCCGTTCCGCGGCCGCTGCCAGTTCGCTGGCGGCTTCTGGCAGCGGCTGCGGAACAGTGCGGCTACTGCTGCTTCGACTTCTTCGCCGCCTTCTGCGCCTTCTTCCACCGGCGCACCTCGAGCAACGTCTCCTCGGAGGACACGTCGGCCACGGAGCGGGGCGTGTCGTCGGCGAACGGTCCCGCCACCTGCTCCCACCCTTCGGGACGGATGCCGAAGCGCTTGGCCAGGATCGCCACGAAGATCTTCGTCTTCTCGTCGCCGTAGCCGGGCACGTCGCGGAGGCGGTCGTACACGGCCTTCGCGTCGGGGGCGTCGGTCCAGATCCGCTCGGCGTGGCCGTCGTAGCGCTCCACCACGTGCTCGCACACGGCGTGGGCCCGCTCGCCCATCGACTTCGGGAACCGGTGGATGGCCGGCTTCTCGCGGCACACGTCGACGAACTCCTCGACCGGCATGGCGGCGATCTTCGCCGGGTCCAGGTGCCCGAGCCGCTGCTTCAGCGTGTGCGGCCCGGTGAAGGCCCACTCCATCGGCACCTGCTGGTCGAGGAGCATCCCGAGGAGCAGTGCGAGGGGATCGTCCACCAGCAGCTGGTCGGCCTCGTCGTTGCCGGTGATGGGGATCTGGGGCTTCGCCATGGCGGGCGAGCATACGATCCCGCCCCGTGACCGGGTCACTGACGGAGGGCGACTGGCAGGACCTGCACCGGCGGATCGAGCGGGTGCTCGCAGTGCGCGACACCTCGACCCAGCGCCAGGAGCTGGCGGTCGTCGCCCGGCGGTACCGGCGGCTGGACGACGACGGCCGGGTCCGGTTCCTGCGCCACGTGGCCACCGAGCTCGGCGTCGACGACGCCGCCGTCCGCCGGGCCGCACAGGAGCTCCTCGACGCCCCGGCCGGCGACGCAGCCGCGCAGGTGTCGCTGCGCCGGGCCCTGACGCCGCGCTTCGCCGACCTGCTGCACCTGCTCACCGGGCTGGACGGCGGCGTGAAGCTGCTCGTCGACCTGCGCGCCGACCTGCGCCACCTGGCCCGCCACGAGCTGCCGATGGCCGAGCTCGAGCTGACCGGCCACCTCGCCACCCTGTTCGACGTCGGCCTGCTGCGCCTCGACCGCATCACGTGGGGCTCACCGGCCAGCCTGCTCGAGAAGCTCATCCGCTACGAGGCCGTGCACGAGATGGACGGCTGGGACGACCTGCGCGACCGCCTGGACGCCGACCGCCGCTGCTACGCGTTCCTCCACCCGGCGATGCCCGACGAGCCCGTGGTGTTCGTCGAGATCGCCCTGGTGCAGGGCACGCCGACCTCGCTCGGCGAGCTCCTCGACCGCGACGCCCCCGTGTGCGACCCGGCCGACGCCGACACGGCGGTCTTCTACTCGATCACCTCGTGCCAGCGGGGCCTCGCCGGCATCAACCTCGGCAACGAGCTGATCAAGAACGTGGTGCGCGAGCTGCGGCGCGAGCTGCCGGCGCTCGAGCGGTTCGTGACCCTGTCGCCGATCCCGAGCCTGCGAGCCGCCGACCTCGGCCTCGCCGACGACGTCCGCACCCGCCTGGCCGACGATGCCTGGCTCGACGGCGACGACGCCGAGCTCCGGGAGGCGCTCATGCCGGCCACGGCGCGCTACCTCACCACGCTGGTGGGCGGTCGGGTGCTCGACCCGGTCGCCAACTTCCACCTCAGCAACGGTGCCCACGTCGACGCCCTGCGGTGGAAGGCCAACACCGAGGGCTACGGCATCGAGCGCTCGTGGGGGATCATGGCCAGCTACCGCTACGACCCGGCGCGGATCGCCGCCAACGCGGCGGCCTACGGGGCCGGCGAGGGCGTGGCGGCGAGCGACGAGGTGCGGGCGCTCGCCGACCGGGCCTGACCTGAGGGTTCCGACCGCGCAGATCGACGCGCCAGCGTCGATCTGCGCGTCCCGAAGGGCTGGGTCAGCGGGTCCAGGGCGGGGCCACGTCGGGGTCGATGCCGTGGGCGGCGATGGCCTCGGCGACCAGCTCGTGCTTGACCTCGCCCTGGGCGGCGAGCGACGCCAGCACGGCGACGACGAGGTGGGGTGCGTCCACCTCGAAGAACGAGCGGACCGCCTCGCGGGTGTCGGACCGGCCGAAGCCGTCGGTGCCGAGCGACGTGTACGGGCGGCCGACCCAGCGCGACACCTGGTCGGGCACCGCGCACATGTAGTCGGTGACGGCCACCACCGGGGCGCTGCCGTCGGCGAGCCGCTGGGTGACCAGCGGGGTGCGGGCGTCGCCATCGGGGTGCAGGCGGTTGTGCCGCTCGGCGGCCATGGCCTCTTCGCGCAGGCGCTTGTAGGACGTGACCGACCACAGGTCGCAGGCCACGTCCCAGCGCTCGGCGAGCTCGTCGCGGGCGGCCACCGCGGCCTGCCACATGGGTCCGGAGAACAGGATCGTGGCCTGCCGGGACGGGCCCTCGGGCGCCTCGGCGAAGCGGTACATGCCCTCGACCACGCCCTGCTCGACGCGCGCCCGGTCGTCGCCGTCGGGCAGCGCCGGCATCGGGTGGGTCTCGTTGTAGAGCGTCAGGTAGTACATGACGTCGCGCTGGTCGTCGGGCGTGTCGGGGCCGTACATGCGCTCGAGGCCGGCCTTGATGATGAGGGCGACCTCGTACGCGAACGCCGGGTCGTAGGCCTCGACGGTGGGCACGGTGGAGGCGAGGAGCAGCGAGTGGCCGTCGGCGTGCTGCAGGCCCTCGCCCGTGAGGGTGGTGCGCCCGGCGGTGGCGCCGAGCAGGAAGCCGCGGGCCCGACCGTCGGCGGCGGCCCAGATGAGGTCGCCGACCCGCTGGAACCCGAACATCGAATAGAAGATGTAGAAGGGCACCATCGGCACGCCCCGGGTGGCGTGTGACATGCCCGCCGCGGTGAAGCTGGCCATCGAGCCCGCCTCGGTGATGCCCTCCTCGAGGATCTGGCCGTCCTTGCCCTCGGTGTAGGAGAGCAGGAGGTCGTGGTCGACCGGCTCGTACAGCTGGCCGCGCGACGCGTAGATCTTGATCTCGCGGAACAGGCTGTCCATGCCGAACGTGCGGGCCTCGTCCGGGACGATGGGCACCACGCGCGACCCGAACTCGAGGTCGCGGGCCAGGTTCCGCAGCAGGCGGGTGAAGCCCATCGTGGTGGCCACGGCCTGCTTCCCGGATCCGGCGAGCAGCTCGTCGTACACCTTCGGGTCGGGCAGGGTGATGCCCTTGCGCTGGGGCACGGGCCGGGAGGGCAGGGACCCGTCCAGGGCCTTGAGCCGGCTGTGGAAGTACTCGTGCTCGGGCGTGCCCTCGCGGAGGGTGATGTAGGGCGGGTGCTCGGCGTCGAGGGCCTCGTCGGGCACCTCCTCGTGCAGGTACAGCCGGTCGCGCAGCGTTCGCAGCTGCTCCTTGGTCATCTTCTTGATCTGGTGGGTGGCGTTGCGGCCCTCGACGTCGGGGCCGAGGGTCCAGCCCTTGATGGTCTTGGCCAGGATGACCGTGGGCCGACCGGCGGTCTCCGTGGCCGCCTTGTACGCGGCGTAGAGCTTCTTGTAGTCGTGGCCGCCGCGGGGCAGGTTGCGCAGCTCGTCGTCGGAGAGGTGCTCGACCAGCTTGCGGAGCCGGGGATCGGGGCCGAAGAAGTCGTCGCGGATGTAGCTGCCGTCCTCCACCGCGTACCGCTGGAACTGCCCGTCGACGGTGGTGTTCATCTTGTTGAGCAGGACGCCGTCGACGTCGCGCTGGAGCAGCTCGTCCCACTTGGAGCCCCACACGACCTTGATGACGTTCCAGCCCGCGCCCCGGAAGACCGCCTCGAGCTCCTGGATGATCTTGCCGTTGCCGCGCACCGGCCCGTCGAGGCGCTGCAGGTTGCAGTTGACGACCCAGATCAGGTTGTCGAGCTGCTCGCGGGAGGCGAGGGAGATCGAGCCCAGCGTCTCGGGCTCGTCGGTCTCGCCGTCGCCGAGGAAGCACCACACCTTGGAGCCGCTCGTGTCGTCGATGCGCCGGTTGCTCAGGTACTTGTTGAACCGGGCGTGGTAGATCGAGTTGATCGGCCCGAGCCCCATCGACACCGTGGGGAACTCCCAGAAGTGCGGCATGAGCCGGGGGTGTGGGTAGCTCGGGATGCCCTGGCCGTCGACCTCCATGCGGAAGTGGTCGAGCTGGTGCTCGGTGAGGCGGCCCTCGAGGAACGCCCGGGCGTAGATGCCCGGTGCGGCGTGGCCCTGGAAGTACACGTGGTCGCCGGGGGTGCCGTCGTCCTTGCCACGGAAGAAGTGGTTGAAGCCCACCTCGTACAGCGAGGCGGAGGAGGCGAAGGTGGCGAGGTGTCCGCCGATGCCGTCGGCCTTCTTGTTGGCCCGCACGACCATCACGGCGGCGTTCCAGCGGATGTAGGCGCGGATGCGGCGCTCGACGTGCTCGTCGCCCGGGAACCACGGCTCGCGCTCGGCCGGGATGGTGTTGACGTACGGCGTCGACACGGCGGCGGGGGAGCCCACCTGCAGCTCGCTGGCCCGCTCGAGCAGCTTGGAGATGAGGAACCGGGCGCGCGTCTTGCCATGGGTGTCGACGATCGCGTCGAGGCTGTCGAGCCACTCGCTGGTCTCCTCGGGATCGATGTCCGGGAGCTGGCTCGCGTACGAGTCGAGCCGGGGGCTGTCGAAGTAGGGGCGGTCCATGACCATGACCCCAGCCAACCACGGTCTGACGCCGATTGCTCCTCTACCCCTCGGTAGATTCGCCGTCCATGACGGGCGGGGGCAGCGACATCACGGCCGCGATCGCGCGGCACCTGCTGTCCTACGTCCGGCGTGCCGCCGGCGACGCCGCGGCCGCCCAGGTGTCGGCTGCGGCCGGGCTCGCCGTCGACGACCCGCGCCTCGGGCCCGGCCAGCACTGGATCAGCGCGGAGGCGCTGGTGGCGCTCGCCGACGCGGCCGCCTCCGTCACCGGCGACCCGGAGGTCGGCCGCCGGCTCGGCGAGGAGCTGTTCCGGGCCGACGAGGCGGGCGCGAACGCCGACTTCCTCGTGGGCGCCGGCGACCCCGGCGCCGCGCTGGAGGTGGCCGTCGCCCACACCCCCCGCATGATCACGGTGCGCCGCTACGACCTGGTCGAGCGCAGCGACGAGCACGCGGTGGTGGAGAGCCGGGCGCTCAACCCGGCGGCCGCCCACCGCGTCCACTGCCAGATGCTGGCCGGGCACTGGGCCCGCATCCCGGGGCTCTTCGGCGTGGCGGGTGCGGTGACCGAGCCGCTGTGCACGGCCCGCGGCGACGACCGCTGCCGGCTCGTGGTCCGCTGGGACCGGCCGGCGCCCGTGGCCGAGGAGCGGCGCACCCGCAGCCGCCGCCGTGTCGACGAGCTGGTCGGTCGGTTCGAGGCGATGCAGGCGATGGCCGCCGAGCTCGCCACCATCGACGACCTCGGCGCCGCGCTCGAGCGCATCATCGACCGGGCCGGCGCCGCCATGCTCGCCAGCCGGTTCCTGGTCACCGTGCGCCCGCAGGCCGACGCCCCGCCGAGCGTGTTCTCCGCCCACCTCGACGCCGACACCGCCGAGCGAGCTGCTGAGTCGCTGTGGGCGCTGGGGCCGGCCCGCGCCGCCGAGGACGACCTGACCTCGCTCGGCACGCCGGTCGTCGCCGACATCGCCTCCCGCGACCGGCACCTGGGGTACCTCGCCGCGTTCCTCCCGCCCCACTCCACCGTGCGCGACATCGACGAACGGCTGCTGGGCGCCTACGCGGGGCACGCGGCGGCGACGATCGAGCGCGTGGTCGCGGCGGAGGAGGCCCGGCTCCAGCACCGGGCCGCCACCGCGCTCCTCGAGCTGTCGCACTCGCTGGCCGCAGCCCGGTCCATCCCGGAGATCACCGAGCTGGTCACGACAGCGGTGGGCGAGATCACCGGGTGCGACGTGTCGGGCGTCTGGCTGCTGGACGAGGCCGACGGGTGCTACCGGCTGCAGGCCATCCGCGAGTCGTCCGGACTGCCCGGCCCGCGGGTCCTGCGCATCGAGAACCCGGCGGAGATCTCCCGGTTCGAGGCCGAGCCGGCGCCGTTCGTGCTGCGCCGGGCGGCTGCGGGCGCCGCCGTGGGCGAGGTGCTCGACGGCTGGCAGGTCGAGGAGTGCCAGGTGGCGCCCATCGTCCACCGCGGCCGGCTCCACGGGCTGCTGGCCACCGGCTCCCGGCGGCCCCTCGCCGACTCGGAGGTGCGCAGCGTGCTCGAGGCCGTGTCGGCGCTCGCCCACCACGCCGGCACGGCCATCGACAACACGCTGCTGCTCGAGCAGGTGCGCCACCAGGCGCTGCACGACTCGCTCACCGGGCTGCCCAACCGGCCCCAGATCGAGGAGCGCGCCCGGCTCGCGCTGCGCAACGCCCGGCGCGACGGCACGGCCGTGGGCATCGCCTTCGTCGACCTGGACCGCTTCAAGAACGTGAACGACACGCTCGGCCACGTGGCCGGCGACGACCTCATCGGCCGGGTCGCCGAGCGGCTGGGCCGACACGTCCGCCCGTCCGACGTCGTGGCCCGCCTCGGGGGCGACGAGTTCCTCCTGCTCCTGCCCGACCTCGACGCGGCCGCCCGGGCGGAGGACGTCGTGCAGCGGGTGCTCGACGCGCTGCGGGCGCCGTTCTCCGTCGACGGCGAGGCGCTCTACGTGTCGGCCAGCGTCGGCATCGCGTGCTACCCCGACCACGGCGACGACTACGGCACGCTGTTCGCCCGGGCCGACGCGGCCATGTACGTCGCCAAGGCCGGGGGGCGGAACCGGTACGCCGTGCACGACGGCGCCACCGCGGCGCGGCGCAGCAAGCTCAAGCTCGAGAGCGAGCTGCACCGGGCCATCGAGCGGGGCGAGCTGCGCCTGCACTTCCAGCCGCAGGTGGCGCTGCGCACCGGCGCCATCGTCGCCGCCGAGGCGCTCGTCCGCTGGCAGCACCCCTCGCTCGGGCTCATCGGGCCCGGCACCTTCCTCGCGGTGGCCGAGGAGTCGGGGCTGATCGTCGACGTCGACCGCTGGGTGCGCCGCGCCGCGCTGGCGCAGGCGGCCAGGTGGCAGCACGGCGGCACGCCGCTGCGGGTGTCGGTGAACGCCTCCCGCCACGACCTCGCCGGCGCCGGTCTCGTCGCCGACGTCGCCGCGCTGCTCCTCGAGCTCGACCTCGACCCCGAGCTGGTCGAGCTCGAGATCACCGACCGGATCGTGATGTCCGACGAGGACCTGCCCTCCTCGGTGTCCGGCCTGCGCGACCTCGGTGTCCGGCTCGCCGTCGACGACTTCGGCACCGGCAGCTCGGTGCTGTCCCGGCTGCACCACTGCCCGGTCGACGTGCTGAAGATCGACCGCACGTTCATCGAGCCCTTCTCCTACCCCGACCCCGACACGCGCCTGGTGGACGGCCTGGTGTCGATGGCGCGCGCCCTCGACCTCGAGGTCGTGATCGAGGGCGTGGAGGACGCTGCCCAGGCCGCGGCGGTGCGCCAGGTCGGCCCCGAGCTCGCCCAGGGCTTCCACTACCACCGGCCGATGCCGGCCGAGGAGCTCACCGCCCTGCTCGAGGCGCAGGCGGCGCGCACCCCCGGTCCGGCCGAGGTCGTGCCGATCCGGGGTCGCAGGGCGCGCCGAGCCCGCCGGTAGCGTCGCCGTCCATGGCGACACCCCGACGACGCGTCTGGACCGACGGCGCCTGCAAGGGCAACCCCGGTCCGGGCGGTTGGGCCTGGGTCGCCGAGGACGGCCGGTGGGCCAGCGGCGCCGAGGCGCAGAGCACCAACCAGCGCATGGAGATCATGGCCGCCTACCAGGCGGTCCTCACCCACGACGAGCCGCTCACCGTCGTGTCCGACTCCACCTACGTCGTCAACTGCTTCCGGGACTCGTGGTGGAAGGGGTGGCTGGCCAAGGACTGGCGCAACAGCCAGAAGAAGCCGGTGGCCAACCGTGACCTGTGGGAGCCGTTCATCGACCTGTACCGCGTGCGCGGCGACGTCGACTTCGAGTGGGTGAAGGGCCACGCCGGCCACGAGATGAACGACGTCGCCGACCGGCTGGCCGTCGCAGCGGCCGCGTCCCAGACCGAGCGCAGCGGCGAGCAGATCCCGGCCGACCTCGGGGCGCCCGACGTCGTCCACGAGGACTGGGAGCCCCATCCCGACCGCGACCGCCGGCTGCCCGAGGGTCACCTCATCGGCGTGTTCGGTGCCCGCCCACCGGAGCTCGGCGGCTACGACGCCAACCCGATCAGCGACGCCGTGGGCCGGCGGGTGCAGGAGATCCTCGCCGCCAAGGCCGTGCTCCACCCCGACCTGCACGTCGTGTCGGGGCTGCGGCTCGGGGCCGAGATGCTCGGCGCCGAGGCCGCCGTGGCCGAGGGCCTGCCGCTCGTGGCCGTGCTCCCGTTCCCCGACCCCGACGCGCCGTGGCCCGAGGCCTCCCGGCGGCGGTTCGCCCAGCTGTGCGAGGCGGCGGAGATCGAGATCCTGCTCGAGCGCAAGGTGCCCGACACGAAGGGCAAGGTCGCCGGCTCGCTGCGCCGCCGCGACGCCTGGTTCGCCAAGAACCTCGACGAGGCCATCGTGGTGTGGGACGGGCAGGAGCAATTCGTGGGCCGCCTCGTCGAGACGCTGCGGACCAAGCTGGGCGACGACGTCTGGGAGGAGCCCATCCCGTCATGACGCAGATCGGTGCGGACACGGGCGGCACCTTCTCCGACCTCGTCGACGACCGAGGGCAGGTCACCAAGGTGCTGTCCACGCCGGAGGCGCCCGACGAGGCGGTGCGCGCCGGCATCGAGCAGCTCGCCGGCGACGCCCGACCCGGCCTGCTCGCGCACGGCACGACCGTGGCCACGAACGCCGTGCTCGAGGGGCGTCTCGCCCGCACGGCGCTCGTCACCACCGAGGGGCTCGCCGACGTCATCGAGATCGGCCGGCAGGACCGCCCGAGCCTCTACGACCAGCGCGCCGACCGCCCCGTGCCGCTCGTGCCACGCGAGCTGCGCTTCGAGGTCCGGGGCCGGCTCGCCGCCGACGGCACCGAGCTGCAGCCCGTCGACCTGGACTCGCTGCCAGCTCTGCCGGGCGACGTTGAGGCGGTCGCGGTGTGCCTGCTGCACGCCGACCTGGACGCGGGCCACGAGAGCCTCGTGGCGGAGGCCCTGCGCGCGCAGGGTTTCGACGTCGTGGCCTCGCACGAGGTGTCGCCGGAGTTCCGGGAGTTCGAGCGAACCGTCACCACCGTGGTCAATGCGGGGCTGCGGCCGCGCTGCCGGGCGTACCTGCACCGGCTGGGCGACCTCGCCGAGGACGTGTCGGTGATGACGTCGGCCGGCGGTCTGCTCGACGCGGCGACGGCGGCCGACCTCCCCGCCGCGCTCCTCCTGTCCGGCCCGGCCGGCGGGGTACGGGCCGCGGCCGCAGCTGCCGTCGCCAACGGGTTCCCCGACGCCGTCACCTTCGACATGGGGGGCACCAGCACCGACGTGTGCCTCGTCCGCGACGGCCAGCCCGCCGTGGCCACCACCCGCCACGTCGGCGGCTACCCGGTGCGCTTCCCGGCGCTCGACATCCACACCATCGGCGCCGGCGGCGGCTCGATCGCCCGGGTCGACGCGGGCGGCGCGCTCGTCGTCGGGCCCGCGAGCGCCGGCGCCGACCCGGGCCCCGCCTGCTACGGGCGGGGCGGCACCGAGCCCACCGTCACCGACGCCAACCTGGTCGCCGGACGCATCCCAGCCGAGGCCAGCTTCGGCGGCCTCGTCCTCGACCACGCGGCCGCCGGGGAGGCGCTCGCCCGGGCCGGGGTCGATGCCGACGGGGTGCTGCGGGTGGTCGACGCCAACATGGAGCGGGCGCTGCGAGCGGTGTCGGTGGAGCGGGGCGTCGACCCCGCCGGGCTCGCACTCGTCGCCTTCGGCGGGGCCGGGCCGCTGCACGCCTGTTCGCTCGCCGACGCCATGGGGATGCCGGCGGTGATCGTGCCGGCCCGGGCCGGGGTGCTCTCGGCCGTCGGTCTGCTGACCGCACCGCCGCAGCGTGAGGTGGTGCGCTCGTGGCCCACGCCATCCGACCACAGCGGGCTCGACGAGGTCCTCGCCGAGCTGGCCGCCCACGCCCGCCGGCTCGCCACGCCGATGGGCGCCTCGGGCGACGACGTCGAGGTGCACACGATGGTCGACTGCCGCTACGTCGGGCAGAGCCATGAGCTCACCGTGCCCTCGGTCGGCGCATTCCACGCCGAGCACGAGGCCCGCAACGGCTTCGCCCGGCCCGAGGCCCCGGTCGAGGTCGTCGCCCTGCGGGCCCGCGCCACCCGATCGCCGGCGCTGGTGCTCGACGACCTTCCGGTGCCGGAGCACCGCGCCGCGTTCGAGCCGGTGGCCGGGCCGCGGGTGATCGCCGAGCCCGACTGCACGATCTGGCTGCCGGAGGGCTGGCGGGCCGAGCCCGGCGCGGCGGGCGCGCTGGTGCTGCGGCGGGTGGCGGCATGACGCTCGACCCGGCCGCCCTCCAGGTGCTGATCTCGCACCTCACCGGCGTCGCCGAGGAGATGGGTGCCGTCCTGCAGCGGGCGGCGTTCAGCCCCAACATCAAGGAGCGGGCCGACTGCTCGTCGGCCCTGTTCACGCCGGCCGGCGAGCTGCTGGTGCAGGCCGAGCACATCCCCGTGCACCTGGGCTCGATGCCCGCCAGCGTCGCCGCGGTCATCGAGCGCTTCGACCTCGACGACCTCCGGCCCGGCGACCAGCTCATCGTGAACGACCCCTTCGCCGGCGGCACGCACCTCAACGACATCACGTTGGTCGCCCCCTGCCTCGTGGAGGACGGGGGCGCTCGCCGGCTGGTGGGCTGGGCGGCCAACCGGGCCCACCACGCCGACGTGGGCGGCGCCGCGCCCGGCTCGATCCCCGCCGATGCCCGCGAGATCTTCGAGGAGGGACTGCGGTTGCCGCCGGTGCGGCTCACGGATGAGGTGCTGGCGATCCTCCTCGCCAACTCGCGCACGCCGGTGGAGCGGGCCGGCGACCTCGACGCCCAGCTCGGCGCGAACGTGCTCGGTGTCCGCCGGCTGGCCGAGGCCGCCGACGCGCCGATCGACGAGGTCATCGCGTACGGCGAGCGCCGCATGCGCGCCGCGCTCGCCGCCCTCCCCGACGGCACGTGGGAGGCCGAGGACGTCGTCGACTCCACCGGATCGCACCCGGAGCAGCAGCGACCCTCGACCATCCGGGTGCGGCTGACCGTTGACGGCGACCGCCTCGAGGTCGACTTCGACGGCACCGACCCGCAGTCCGACGGCAACGTCAACGCCGTCGAGGCGGTCACGGTGTCGGCGGTGGGCTTCGCCGTCCGATCGGTGGTCGACCCGACGATCCCGGCCAACGGCGGCGCCATGCGACCGGTGCACATCCACGCGCCGCGGGGCTCGATCGTCGCCGCCGACCCGCCCGCAGCCGTGGGCGCCGGCAACGTCGAGGTGTCCCAGCGGGTCGCCGACGTCGTGCTCGCCGCCCTCGCCGCCGGTGCCCCCGAGCGGGTCGCCGCCGGCAACCAGGGCACGATGAACAACCTGCTCATGGGCGGCCGGGGCTGGGTGTACTACGAGACGGTCGGCGGAGGTCAGGGCGGCCGGGTCGACGGCAGCCGAGCGCTGGCGGGCCAGTCGGGCATCCACACCGGGATGACCAACACGAAGAACACGCCCATCGAGGCGCTGGAGCGGGCGTTCCCGCTGAGAGTTCTTCGGTACCGGCTGCGGCGGGGGAGCGGCGGCGCGGGCTGGGCACCGGGGGGTGAAGGGATCGAGCGGGATCTCGAGGTGCTCGAGGACGTGACCGTCTCGCTGATCACCGAGCGCCGGGTGTCGCGGCCGAAGGGACTGGCCGGCGGCGAGGACGGAGCTGCTGGGCAGAACTGGCTGCTCCCCGAAGGCGACGAGTCGCGGGCGGAACGCTTGCCGGACAAGTGCACCATCCGCCTGAGGGCTGGGGACGTGCTGCGGATGCTGACGCCCGGGGGCGGTGGCTGGGGAGCACCGACGAACCCCGCCGCCTAGCGCCGGATTTCACCACGACGCGCTCCGCACTACCGAGGGCTGGAACAACCTCGCCCACCTCACCGCACAGGTCGAGCGCAAGACCCGCAGCTCGATCGGCGTGGAGCCCGACGTCCCGCTCCACCTCGACCGTTCGGACGTCACGGCCGGCCCTGTCCGCCTCAGTGGCCGAGACGACGGCTGGCGCGCTCGTGGTGGTCGGTCCCTCCGGCTCCGGCACGCCGAGTTCGCTGCTGACGGTCCTGCGCTCGGGAATCGGTGGAGGCGAAGAGCCGAACGCTCAGATGTCGGTGTCGTCGTAGAAACGGACCTGCGGCTTGGTGAGGCCCTTCGGTGTGACGACACTGGCCTCGTACCTGCACACGTAACCGTTCGCGTTCCGGTCGACCTTCATCGCCCGCGGGTAGTCCGCGACCGCGACACGCTCACCTGGTCCATCGCAGAACGCGGCTGCGCTGGCCGTCCCGCCGTCGACAGCGACGACCGACAGCGTTGCCGTGAACACGAATGCGGCGAGTCCACCGCGCCTGGTTCTGCGTCTCATCGCATTCCCTCCCCGAATCACCTGTGCGACCAACGTTGCGCCGAGCGATGTGCGTGGCTAGTGCCAAAGTGCCCTTTCCTGGATCCCCGCGTTGGAAACCGTCCCGGTCCTCACCGATCGCACGGCGGCGGCCGGGTCGACATCACGCGCATCCGGGCCCGGACCGCCGGTGCTCCCGCCGGTCCGGGCCCGACGAGCGGGCTACCGACCTACGCCCGGTACTCGGGGCTGGCCGGGTCGTCGAGCACCGCGAGGCCGACGACGCCAGGTTCGGACCCGCCGCCCGGGAGCAGCTCCGGAGCGAGCGACAGGACGGTGGCGCCGCCGACATCCTTGACGAAGACCAGGAAGCCGTAGCCGCCGCCGTCGAGCTGGAGGATGCCGTTCAGGATCCCGTTGCCGGACTGGTCGGTCGTGAAGGTCCCGAGCACGTGGGTCATCGGCTGAGGTCCGAGGTGCAGCACCTCGACCGTGTACTCGGTGCGCGGGGTGAGCCCCTGCACGGTCACCTTGTACTGCAGGCCCACCCGGCTCTGGCACCGGAAGGTGAACTGGCCGGTGCCCGTCGTGCCGGTGAGCGCATCCGAGATGATGCGGACCCCGTAGGTGGGGAGCAGCGCATCCTCCGGGTGGAAGTTGCCCGACCACGGGATGCTCTGGGGCAGGCACTTCTGGGCATCCGCGTGCTCGGGCTCCTCGTTGACGACATCCGGCCACGGGCAGCCCTTGTCCGAGATCCCCGACGGCTCGACGACGCCGTAGTCCGGCGGCCCCGGAGGAGCGGCGGACGCCGGGGCCGCCGTCACGATCAACGCACCTACCACGGCCGTCGCCGCTGTCGCAGCGGCGACGCGGACGAACCGAGTCACACCCATCGCAATCCCCTTCCGCTGTGCTGGCCGAGGCGCGGCTCGGCGCGCTCGTCGAGCCCGTCGTCGATCACGGCCTCCGTCTACCGCCCGAGTCCACCTCGTGAGGTCGCCACGGCGACGATCTCGTACCCGACGGTAAGGCGGAGGGTCACGGGCGAGAAGGGACCTTGGGCCTTTCCGCAGCTGTTGCGGCGGTGCCTACGCCTCGCGGCTGTGGGCGACCATCCAGTCGAGGATGCCGGGGACGCACTGCTTCGCCGCGGTGCGGCCGACGAACAGCCCGACGTGGCCGGCGGGGACCCGGAGCTCGGTCTTGTCGTCGGAGCCCACGAGGTCGAGCAGCGGCTCGCTGGTCGCGATGGGGGCGATGTGGTCGCGCTCGCCGACCACCGAGAGGAACGGCACCGTGATGTTGGCCGCGTCGACGCGGCGCCCGCCGAGCTGGAGCGTGCGGTCGACGATCGGGTTCCGGCCGTCGGCGAAGAGCGCGCCGAGCTGGCGGGCCGTGGCACCGGGGAACCGGATGTGGTGGTTGCCCCAGCCGGTCATGACCTTGTGGGCGAGGACGTAGTCGTCGTCGTCCAGTCGGCGCCAGAAGTCGATGCGCGTGGTGACCTCGGCGAGCGGGTCCAGCGTGATGAACGCGGTGCGCATCGCCTCGGCGGGGACGTTGCCGGTCTCGTCGAAGGAGCTCGCTGACGCGAACCGGCCGGGTCGCAGCTGCTCGGGGCCCCGCTCGGGCGCGATCGGCGTCGCCAGGACGACCAGGTTCTCGACGGCCATGTCGGGGTTGCCGGCCACCGACAGGAACGACAGGAACCCGCCGAAGCAGTAGCCGAACATCGTGACGCCGGCGGCGCCCGTCGCGTCCGTGGTGGCCTCCACGGCCCACGGCAGGTACTCGTCGCAGTAGGTCTCGAGGGTGTTCTCCGCGTCGGCCGGGCCGGGCTCGCCCCAGTCGAGCATGAACACGTCGAAGCCGGACTCGCAGAAGCGCTCGATCAGGCTGTTGCCGGGCTGCAGGTCGAAGACCGTGGGCCGGGTCACCAGGCTCATCACCAGCAGCAGCGGCGGTGCCAACCGCCGGTCGTCGTTGGCGTAGCGGTACAGGTGCACCTTGTCGCGCCGGGCCACCAGCTCCCGCGGGCTCTGCCCGAGCTGCGGTTCGTCGAGGCCGAGCAGGTAGCGGGTGCCGTTGCGCAGACGCCGGCGGGTCGATCCGACGACGTCGCCGACCTCCTCGACGAGCGTCTTCCGCTCGCTCATGGCCGTCGACCCTCGTCCCGGGCCGCGTCCTCGAGGCGCTTGGTCAGGTCGCGGACCTGGCGCTCGAGCTCGCCGATCTCCCGCCGGAGCACGGTGACGTCGCTGCCCGCCGGCAGGTTCCAGAAGTGGAGGAACCGCCGGCTGCGCCGCTCGATCTCCTGCTGCAGCCGGGCCTGCGCGGCCAGCGCCATCTCCGTGACCTCGGCGAACCCGTCGCTGGCCGTCAGCTCGGACAGCCTGGGGCCGAGCTCGCGGACGGCCTGCTCGTAGGCCTGCCGCAGCATCGCCGCCGGCGTGCGGTCTTGCGCCATCGTGCTCACCTTCCCCCGTCGGGGCCTGCCCCATGCGGAGCGTATCCCTGCCTGCCGCCGGCTGCGCCCGAGACCACCGTCGCCGGTCGCTCCGGCACACGATGGGAGTATCGTCGGACGCCGGGGGTGGTCGCCGTGCCGACACCGAAGGACAGCCACGTCTACCGCATCGCCTTCGACGTCGCGGCCAGCGGGCTCGGCTTGGCCAGCACGAAGGGCATCCTCCTGCGGGTCAACGACGCGTTCTGCGAGATCCTCGGGTACGAGTCGCCATCCGACCTGGTCGGCAAGAGCTTCCGCGACATCGTCCACCGGGACGACGTCGACAGCGCCGCTGCCTCCCTCGACGACCTGCTCGAGGGACGCCGGCACAGCTACCGCAGCGAGCGGCGCTACCAGCGCCGGGACGGCTCGGTCGTCTGGATGCTGGTGAGCGTCGCCCTCGTGCGCGACCACCGCGGCCGACCCTGGTACTTCGTGGTCCACGTCCAGGACCTCACCGCCTACCGCGAGCGCGAAGAGCTCGCTCGCCGGGCCGTCCTGCTCGAGAACCACCACAGCACCGCCGACGTCCTGCAGTCCGAGGTGATCAGCACCCTCCGAGCGGCGCAGCGGGACCTGGCCGACGACGACGTCGCCGCGGCGCGCGAGCGCGTCGACCTCGCCATCGCGCAGGCCGAGCAGCTCCTCGGCACGCTCCTCGACGAGGAGCGGGCGAAGGCCACCCGGGACTAGGCCGGTTCCCTGGTCTCAGATCGACCAGGTCCGAGACCAGCGAGGCGTCTCTCAGAGGTCGTCCCTGAGGGACGGCGGCGTGCTCGCCCAGTCGTAGATGCCGAGGCCGATGCTGCGCGTGTCGACGACGGCCCGGCGGAAGGCCACGAGCTCGGTCGCGGTGATCTCGTCGCCGATGCCGCCGATGGCGTTGACCAGCGCACCGGGCTCCTGGAGGTCGACGCGGAGCCGGCGCACGTTCTCGACCGTGTAGCGGTACGGGTCCCGCCAGATCGAGTCGTCGGCCCGGTTGGTCCAGTAGCTCATCGGCATCCACACGTCGTAGGAGCCCTTGATGGACGACCACGGGAAGTCCGGCCAGTACGAGGTGTTCAGGATCTCGGTGACCACGGGCGGCAGCACGATCGCCGCGAGGGGCATGGCGCTCGGCACCTTCGCTCGCGCGTAGCGGCTGAGCGCGATGAGGTTGGCGTTGCGGGCCGCCGGGTCGCGCTGGGCCGACGTGGGTTCGATGTCGATGGCGACGCAGTCGACGTCGAGCTTCGCGATGGCGGCCACCTTCTGCTGGTCGGCGGCGAGGTCGGCCAGCGCCGGCAGGAACCAGGCGCAGGTCGTCATCCCGCGGCGGTGGGCGCGGGTGAGGAGCGCGGCCAGGCGGTCCGCCTCGACGATCGGCGTGGCGGCGTCGAACCGGGTCACCTGGATGAACAGGGTTCGCATGCCCGTGGCGGCCATCGCATCGATGTCGGCGAGGCCCACCGTGGGGTTCCCGCCGGTGTACGTGAGGGACCAGTCGAAGAGGTCGACCCAGGCGCCCTTGCCCTGCACCGGCGCGATCGTCCGGCTCACCTGGTGCGGGATCGCACCGCTGCCGGCGCCGCCGGCCCCGAGCCCGCGGACGATGTCCCACCCCCACCAGTACCCGCTCGGCGCGACCCGGCGGGCACCGCCGAACGCGTGCAGACCGCCCCAGCCGTCCACGATCCAGCCCCCGTCGCGCGCTTGGTCCATGACGATGCCCCGGGCGATGTCCCACCCCGGCCAGCTCGTCGTGCCAGCGGCCGGCGCGGCGCCGAAGGGGTGCAGGCGACCCCACCCGTCGAGCACGTAGCCCGCTGGAGCCCCGGCGCGGCACCAGGTGGTGATGCCGCGCGCCAGGTCGACGCCCGGCACGTACCAGGCGGTCCTCGCCGGTGCGCCGCCGAAGGGGTGCAAGCCGCCCCACCCGTCGAGCACCCACCCGGACGTACCGGTCGCATCGCAGCGGTCGAGGGCGATGCCCCGGGCGATGTCCCAGCCCGGCCACCAGGCGCTCGGGGTGACCTTCGGGGCGCCGCCGAAGGCGTGGACGCCGCCCCAGCCGTCGAGCACGTAGCCGGAGGCGCCGTCAGGGCGCAGGGTGATCCCTCGAGCGATGTCCCAGCCCGGCCACGCCGCGGTCGCCCGGACGCCGGGCGCGCCGCCGAAGGCGTGGACGCCGCCCCAGCCGTCGAGCACGTAGCCCGAGCGGTTGTCGGCTCGCGCCACCACACCGCGGGCGATGTCCCAACCGGACCAGTACGAGCCAGGGCTGACCGCCGGCGCACCGCCGAAGGGGTGGAGCCCGCCGAAGCCGTCGAGCACGTAGCCGCCATCCGGCACGGTCGCAGCCGCCGACGTGATCGCCGGGTCGGTCGTGCCGACGTCAGAAGGCGCCGCCGAACCGGGCAGGGCGAGGAAGAGGCCGCCGCACGCGACGACGACCCCGCACAGGAACCGTCGCATGGCACCAGCCTCCTCCTCGGCGACCCCAGCGGGTAGGGCCCTCGGACCGCGATCAGCTCACGGCCGCAGGTACCAGCCGCCGCTCACGTTCAGCACCTCGCCGGTGATGAAGCTCGATCGCTCGGAGCAGAGGAACGCGACCGCCTCGGCGACGTCGCGGGGCTCGCCGAGCCGGCGTGCAGGTGTCCGCTCGATCTCGGCGGTGAACCGGTCGAGGTGCTTGTCGACGAACTTCGAGCGGATGATGCCGGGTGCCACGGCGTTGGCCCGGATGCCGTGGTGCCCGTTCTCGACCGCGATGCTCCGGGTGAGCGAGTGCAGCGCCGCCTTCGCAGCGGCGTAGGGACCCTCGCTGCCGCCGCCCAGGAACGCGGCCACCGACGTGACCGCGACGATCGCCCCGAAGCCCTTCGCCCGCATGCCGGGCAGGACCCGTCGCGAGAGGTACCACGGGCCGCTCAGGTCGACGTCCAGCGTGCGGTCCCAGTCGGCCGGGTCCATGTCGACGACCTCGGTCAGCACGTTGATCGCTGCGTTGTTGACGAGGATGTCGACCGGGCCGACGTCGCGCTCCACCGCGGCGACCACCTCGTCGATGGCGGTGCGGTCGCCCACGTCGAGCTCGTGTCCCACCACCCGGTCGTCGCCGAACCGCGACGCGAGCGCGGCCGTGACCTCCTTCGTGCGCCGGGCGTGGCTGTCGGTGACCACCACCGTGGCCCCGTCCTCGGCGAGCCGCTCGGCCACCGCTCGTCCGATGCCGGCGCCGGCGGCGCCGGTCACCAGCGCCACCCGTCCCTCGTGCTCCCTGTCCTCGGCCATGCGCTATTCTGACACTTGCGTCATGTTCGGCGCGAGGATGAGGGGGCTGCACATGGGACGCTTCGAGTACGGCCTGTACGACGCGGACAACCACTACTACGAGCCCCCGGACTGCTTCACCCGGCACCTGCCACGCGATCGCCTCGACGCCGGCGTCCGGCTCGTCGGGGAGGGGGAGGGCGCCCACGTGATGGTGGGCGACCGCCCGTTCACGTTCCTCGCCGAGCCCTTCCGCGAGACGGCGGTGAAGCCTGGGGCGCTGCGCGAGATGCTGCGTTCGATGAAGTCCGGCGGGCCCGTGCAGGAGCACGCTCACGTCGAACCGGTGCAACCGGCGTACGTCGACCGCGACGCCCGGCTGCGGCTGATGGACGAACAGGGCGTCGAGGCCGCGCTGCTCCTCCCGACCTTCGGCGTGTGCGTCGAGCACTTCATGGTCGACGACCCCCAGGCGTGCCACGACAACCTCCACGCCTTCAACGAGTGGCTCGACGACGACTGGGGCTTCGCCCACCGTGACCGCATCTTCGCGGTGCCGCTGCTCTCACTGGCCGACCTCGACCGGGCGGTCCAGGAGCTCGAGTGGGTGCTCGACCGCGGCGCTCGCGTGGTGCACCTGCGACCCGGTCCGCAGGCGGGGAAGGCGCCCGGCCACCCCGACTTCGACCCGTTCTGGGCGCGCGTCGACGAGGCACGCGTCCCCGTGGCGTTCCACATCTCCGAGTCCGGGTACAACGAGATGTTCTCCGCCCGCTGGGGCGAGGATCCGAACCCGAGGTCGCACGAGCAGTCGGCGCTGCAGTGGACGTGCTTCTACGGCGACCGCCCGATCATGGACACCATCGCGTCTCTCGTCTTCCACAACCTGTTCGGTCGCTTCCCGAACGTCAACGTGGTGTCGATCGAGAACGGGTCGCTGTGGGTCCCGTACCTGATGGCGGCGATGGACAAGATGAAGGGCATGGGCCGCAACGGGCCCTGGCCGGGCGGCTACGTCACCGGGAAGCCGAGCGAGGTCCTCCGCCAGCACCTGTACGTCTCGCCGTACCACGAGGAGGACATCACCGCCCTCGCCGAGCTGATCGGGCCGAGCCAGGTCCTCTTCGGCTCCGACTACCCCCACCCCGAGGGCCTGGCGGAGCCTGCCGACTTCGCCGACGGCCTGCGGGGCTTCGACGACGCTGACGTGCGGTCGATCATGCGCGACAACCTGCGGGCCCTGCTCGCGCCGGCATGACACCCCTCGACGACGCCGGGCTCCTGCCGCCGCCTGCCCGCCCGGCGCTGCCGGGCGGCCCGCAGACCGTCGCCGGCGTCCTCCAGCGCGGCGTGGCAGAGCACCCGGCGAAGCCGGCGCTGGTGGGTCGCCACGGTCGGTTCACGTACTCGCAGCTCGACGACGCCGTCGGGCGGGCGGCGGCCGTCCTCGCCTCCCTCGGCGTGCAGCCCGGTGCGCGCGTCGCCGCGACGCTGGCCAACGACGTCGACGTGGTCATCGCCTTCCTCGCCACCATGCGCCTCGGTGGCATCTGGGTGGGCATCAACCGCCCGCTCGCCGCGCCGGAGAAGGCGTTCATGCTCGCCGACGCGGGCGCGTCGGTGTACCTGGCGGAGCCGTCAGCTGCCGAGCAGCTGGCCGGTGCCCGCCATGAGGTGCCCGATCTCGAGCACCTCGTCGTCGTCGACCGTGACGGTTCGGAGCTGTGGCGGCACATGCTCGACGCCGCGGAACCCGGTGACGCACCGCTTCATGACATCGATCCGTTCGCACCCGCCGCCATCGCCTACACCAGCGGCACCACCGGGTTCCCGAAGGGCGCCGTGCACAGCCAGCACAACCTGCTCGTGCCCGGTCACGTGTCGACGCGGCTGGGCACGGCGGACCCCGACCACGTCCTCGGCGTGGCGCTGCCGCTCACCGTCCTCAACCTCATGATCCTCGGACCGCTCGTGGCGTACCAGGCGGGGCAGACCCTCGTCGCCATGGACCGCATCGACGCGGTGGGCATGGCGGAGTGGATCCGCGAGGAGTCGATCGCCACCTTCTCGGCCGTCCCGGCGATGATCCACGACCTCCTGACGAACCCGGCGGTCACCGACGACGACCTGCGCTCGCTGGTCCGGCCCGGCGTGGGCGGGGCCGACATGCCCGAGACGTTCCGCACCCTGTACCGCGAGCGGTTCGGCACGGCGGTCACCACCGGCTACGGCCTCACCGAGGCGCCCACCGCGGTGACCGTCGAGGACCCCGCCGGCCCGCTCCTCCCCGGCTCGGCCGGTCGCCCGCTGCCCCAGGTCGAGATCCTCATCCTCGACCCCTCGGGCGCCGAGCTGCCCGTCGGCGAGGTCGGCGAGATCTGCGTGCGCGCGGCCACGTCCGGTCCCTTCGCCGGCATCTACACCCCGATGCTGGGCTACTGGAAGCGGCCGGAGGCCACGGCCGAGGCGCTGCGCGGCGGCGTCCTGCACACCAAGGACCTCGGGTGCATCGGAGAGGGCGGCAACCTCTTCGTCAAGGACCGCAAGGCCGACCTCATCATCCGGGGCGGCGCGAACGTCTACCCCGCCGAGGTCGAGCGCGTCCTCCACGCCGACCCGCTCGTCGCGGCGTGCGCCGTCGTCGGGGCGCCCGACGAGCGCCTGGGCGAGCGGGTGGTCGCCTTCGTGCAGCTGGCGCCGGGCACCGAACCCGGCGACGACGTCGCCGAGGTGCTGCTCGGCCGGTGCGCCCGCGAGCTGGCCCGGTACAAGGTGCCGGAGGTGGTGCACTTCGTCGACGGCTTCGACCGGACGCCGATGGGCAAGATCCGCAAGACCGCGCTGCGCGCCCTCGTGGCCGGTGCCGGGGCCACCACCACGGCGGTCTGACCGACGCCCGACGGTCAGCGCCGGCGCAGCATCGGGGCGAGGTGCCGACGGATCGTCTGCTCGCAGCCCTCGTCGAGGTCGAGCGCGCTGTCGGGCGTGAGCAGGAGCGAGACGGCGAGGCGCACGAGGATCTCGGCCGTCTCCTCCGCCACCGCGGCGTCGAGCTTCGGATCGAGCGTGCGGGCCACCTCGGTGAGCTGCAGGCGGGCGGCCGCCAGCACCGGACCGCCGTCGACGGTGAGCAGGCGCAGCAGGAGGGGCTCGTCGCGGATGCGCTCGGCGAAGCCGCCGGCGCGGGCCAACCGCAGGCCGGTGCAGAAGGCCGTGACGAGCTGGTCTTCGGGGTCGTCGATGCCGGCCACCGCGTCGCCCAAGGCGGCCAGCAGGCGCCGGGCCTCGTGGGCGACCGTGGCGGCGAGCAGCGCGTTGCGGCCGTCGAAGCGCCGGTAGACGGTGCTGCGCCCCACGCCCGCGCGCTCGGCCACGTCGTCGACCTCGAGGTCCTCGAGCCCCACGTCGACGAGCAGGCGGCCGGCGGCGTCGAGGATGCGGCGGTCGACGTCGTCAGCCACGTCGGGCCCGACGGAGCCCTGGACGAGCGCGGTGAGCACCGCGCCGGCGTCGACGTGGGTGGCGACGCGGGGCACGGTCAGGCCGACACGGCCTGGGACGGGTGCGGGGCGGCGATGTGCTTCATGCGCTTGATCGAGGCGAGGTAGGGGCCACGGGTGAGGCGGTGGGGCACCACCCGGCCAGCATCGCGCACCACCTGCCGCAACCCCATGAGCGCCAGCTCGTCGACGGTCGACCACGGGATGTCGAAGCGCTCACGCACCACGCGGGGCAGGCAGCCGATGGCCATGAGCTTCATCGCCGGCGTGGCGACGGCAGCCACGGGCGACGGCATGCCGGGCGGCGCGACCCGATCGTGCAGCGCCATGTCGATGGCCCGCTCCGCCGTCGGCGTCATCTCGAGGTCGTGCCGGCAGATGCGGTCCCAGCGGGCCTCGAAGGCGAGGTGGTCGGCGGGGACCGGCCGGTCGCTGACCCCGTAGCGGCGGTACCAGGTGACGGTCTCCTGGTAGAGCTGCTCGCGGTGGCGGGGGGAGAGGGTGCGGCGGTCCCAGGCGTCGGCGGTCTGGAACATCTCCCAGGTGAAGGTGGCGTGCGCCCACCAGAACGTGTCGGGGTCGAGGGCGTGGTAGCGGTTGCCGTGGTGGTCGGTGCCCTTGATGCCCCGGTGGATGTCGCGGATGTGCCGGCCCCGGTCGTCGGCGTCCTCGGCGAAGATCGTGGCCCAGATCTGGGGCACCGACCGGTGGATGCGGTCCCACGGCTCGGTGAAGAACGCCGAGTGCTCCTCGACGCCCTGGCCGAGGTGGGGCCACATCAGCTGGAGGATGCCGGCGCTCAGGCCGGACAGCCCCGAGCGCCAGTCGGACGCGATGCGCCACAGGAGCGATCCGGGCCCGAGGGGAGCACCGGGGGCCGGGTGGGCAGTGGGCGCGGAGCGGTCGATCGTCTGGGACACAGCTGCATCTTATGTCCCGTGTTGCGGTCGTCCATGCCTGCGGTCATCGCGGCTCGTGGCGCTGGACCTCCATCGGCGGGTGTCCTTCGGCCCTGCGGGGGACACGTTGGTGCTAGCGCCGAAATGACTCCGACTCGCTATTCCGCCGCGAACCGGACATCGCGACAGTGGGCACAGCGAGAACGACCGGCCCCCGGTCCGTCCAGGAGAGAGCCCCCCGATGCCCACCGTCCGCACGACCTGCCCGAGCTGCGACACCGTCCTCATCGACGCCGGCGACCTCACCATCCGCCGCCGGCCCGACGCCGACCACACCGAGTGCAGCTTCGTCTGCCCGGACTGCGCCCAGGTCGTCGTGCAGTCGCTGAACGACCGCATGGTGCCGGTGCTCATCGGTGCCGGCTGCATGGTCGAGGACTGGGGCCTGGAGAACGCCCGCCTCCTGCACCCCTCGGCGGGGCGGATCACCGAGGCGGAGATCGAGGACTTCGTCGCCTCCCTCGAGCGCGACGACTGGTTCGGGGAGCTCAGCCGCTAGGTCGACATCCCGATCACGTCCTGGTCGATTCGACCGGTTCCTGCGCCGGGGGAGGAGCGGGCACAGCGGTGCGAGGCCCGTCCTTGAGGGCGAGGAACGGTCGCTCGACCAGGACCCAGGACGCAACCGTGCACACCGCCGTCCCCACCAGGACGGCGGTGGCGCGTGCGGGCGTGGACGCGTCGGGCAGCTGTTCGTCGACCACGAGGATCACCGGGAAGTGCCAGAGGTACAGGCCGTAGGACACCTTGCCGACGGCGACGAGCGGCGGGGCTGACAGCAGCCGGGGGAGCCAGCGATCGCCGGCCCGGACGCAGGCGAGGACGATGACCGCGGCGGCGAGCGCGAACGTCAGCGACCCCCACTCGAGGTACCGGCGGTCGTTGGCCAGCGAATCGCCACCGGGGTGCACCCGGGCGACGAAGACCAGGTACCCCAGCGCGACCGGCGCGGCGACCGCACCCACCCACCCGAAGGAGCGCCCCTCGGAAGCTGGACGCGGATGCTGCGCACGCCGGGCAGCGGCCCGACGGTCCCAGATGGCGAGGCCGGCCGCGAGGGCGGCGCCGACGAGCAGCTGGTCGGCCACGGCGTCGGTGCCGTTGTAGAGGCGGGCGGCCGACCAGCGGGGCTCGTCGACGTCCCACAGCTGGAGCCGCCACCACAGCGACAGCAGCGACCCGCCGACCGCCAGCGCCAGCACGGCTTCGGCCTGCCGGATCTTGGGGACGAGCGCGGCTGCGGCGAGCAGGGCGAGCGGCCACACCAG
>DASTYO010000183.1:0-5011 GCA_035764875.1 Acidimicrobiales bacterium
CCGAGTTCGGCGGCGGCGGTCGCAGCGCGCTCGAGCGCTTCGTCGTCTACGAAGCCCTCATCTCCGAGGGCGCACCCATCGCCTCGTCGTGGTTCGCCGACCGCCAGATGGGCCCCACCCTCCTGCAGTTCGGCACGCCCGAGCAGCAGCGCCAGCACATCCCCGCGATCCTCGACGGCACGTCCGCCTGGAGCATCGGCATGTCCGAGCCCGACGCCGGCTCCGACGTCGCGTCCCTGCGCACCAACGCCGTGCGCGACGGCGACGAGTGGGTGGTCAACGGCCAGAAGATCTGGAACTCCGGCGGCGCCGAGGCCGACTGGTGCTACCTCATCGCCCGCACCGACCCCGACGCCCCCAAGCACAAGGGGCTGTCGGAGTTCATCGTCGACATGCACGCCCCCGGCATCACCGTGAAGCCGATCCGCGACATGACCGACGACGACCACTTCTGCGAGATCTACTTCGACGACGTGCGCGTCCCGGCCGCCAACCTCGTCGGCACCGAGAACAACAGCTTCAAGCAGGTCATGCGCCAGATGGAGCACGAGCGCGGCGGCATCGACCGGCTCGTGTCCAACAAGCGCCTCTACGAGGACTGCCTCGCCCACGTCCGCGACACCGGCCGGGCCGGCGACCCCCTGCTGCGCCAGCGCATCGCCCGCATCGAGACCATGTACCGCATCGGCCGCCTGCTCGTGCTGCGCGAGACCCTCCAGCAGGCGCCCCAGGGGTTCTCCGCCGCCACCAAGACCATCGGCACCGAGTTCGAGATCGAGGTCGCCGAGTTCTGCGCCGACGTCCTCGGCCCCCACGCCAGCCTCTGGGACCAGGGCCTGCGCCGGCGGGTCGCCCGCAACATCTGCTACGCCCCCGGCTACACGATCATGGGCGGCACCACCCAGATCCTGCGCAACATCCTGGGTGAACGGGTGCTGGGGCTGCCCCGGTAGTCACAACCGGCGGACCAGCGCCGTGTCGTCGACCTCGACGGCGGCGACGGTGGCCCGCACCTCGATGACGCTGACGCCGTCGGCGCGGACGATGACCGGGTCGCACACGAGGCGGGTGACCTCGGGGGCGGCGTCGACGATGGCGCAGAGGCGCCGGACGAGCGCCACCAGGTGCTGCCGGGCGGCGGGGTCGAGGGCCTCGTCGAGGCCGGACTCGGTGACGAGCTCGTCGGCACCCAGGTCGCTGATGGGCAGCACCCGTCGGGGGGCGTCGGCGAAGCGGCCGGCGCCGCCGCCCGGACCCACCCGCACCACCGGGCCGACCACGGGGTGGGTGCTCACCGAGATGCGCACGTCGGTGCCGGGATCGACCATGGGCTGCACGAGCATCGGCCAGGCGTCCTCGCCCATGCCGGCGAGGATGTTGTCGGCGGCGGCCAGCACGTCGTCGTGGTCCTGGAGGTCGAGGGCCACACCGCGGCGCTGGGTGGTGGCGCCCACCGTGTGCGACTCGGCCTTGAGCGCCACCGGGCCGTCGAGCGCCAGCGAGGCGAGGTCGGCGCGGTCGCGCACCACGTGCACCGGGACGACCTCCACGCCGCCGGCGACGAGCAGCGCCCGGGCCGCCTCGGGCTCGAGCTGGACCTCCTGCTCCTCGGCGAGGAGCCGCTCGACGAGGTGCTGCACCTCCTCGGGCTGCGGGCAGCGCAGGATCTCGCCGGCCGCCTCGCCCGCCCGCCAGGTGCCGTAGCGGGCCACCCAGCCGAGGGCGAACGCCGCGTCGTCGGGGAAGTCGAAGACGGGCACGCCACCCGGCGTGAGCGTCGGGTGCTCGCCGTAGACGCAGGCGACGATGGTGGTGTCGGGGTGCTGGGCGCACGCCCGGTCGAGGGCGTCGGTGAGGCTGTCGGGCTGGCTGAAGTCGTACGGGGCGTGCACGACGAGGCAGACGTCGACGCCCGGGTCGGCGAGGACGGCGTCGAGCACCGTGGTGTAGTCGTCGGCGGAGGCGTCGTAGCGGAGGTCGACCGGGTTGGTGGTGCGCCGGCCGTGCAGGCGGATGTCGTCGATGCGCTCGACGGTTGCCGGCTCGAGGGTCGTGAGGTGCAGGCCGGCGCTCACGCAGGCATCGGCCGCCATCGAGGCGCTGCCACCGCTGTTGCCGACCACCACCACCCCGTTGCCGGTGGGGACGGGCTGGTTCTCGGCGACGATGGCGGCGTTGAGCAGCGAGGTGACGGTGGGGACGCGCACCACGCCGGTCTGGCGGAGCAGGGCGTCGATGGTGGCGTCGTCCAGCCAGCCCTCGGGGTCGCGGTCGCCGGCGATCATGGCGTCGAGGACGGCGCCGGTGCGCACGGCGAACACCGGCTTGCGGGCCGCGACCTGGCGGACGTTGCGGCCGAACCGGCGGGGGTTGCCGAAGGTCTCCAGGTACAGGAGCACGACGTCGGTGCGGACGTCGTCCAGCCAGTACTGGAGCATGTCGTTGCCGGACAGGTCGGACTTGTTCCCCACCGCCACGAAGCTCGAGATGCCGAGCCCGGCCCGGCGGGCGTGGCCGAGGATCACGGCGCCGAGCGTCCCCGACTGGCTCAGCAGGCCCACACCGCCCGGCTCGGGGATGACCTCGGCGAAGGTGGCCCGCAGGTTCACCGCGGGGTCGGTGTTCACCGCGCCCAGGCAGTTCGGGCCGAGGATCCGCACGCCGAAGCGGCGGGCCGTGGCCAGCACGTCCTCCTGGAGCGCCCGGCCCTCGGCGCCGGTCTCGGCGAAGCCGGCGGAGATGACGATGGCGGCGGCGACGCGGGCCCGGCCGCAGTCCTCGATGACCCCGTGCACCTCGGCGGCGGGCACGCAGACCACCGCGAGGTCCACGCCGCCGGGCAGCTCGGCCACGCTGCGGTACGCCTTCACGCCGGCGATGGCGTCGGCCTCGGGGTGCACCGGGTGCACCGGCCCCTGGAACGGCCCGGACAGCATGCGGCGCAGCACCCGGTGGCCCAGCCCCTTGGGGTCGCGGCCGGCGCCGACGACGGCGACGGCACGAGGCTCGAGCAGGCGGACCACGGCCTGGCGCTCGGCGTGCCGGGCCCGCTCGGCCATCGCCCGGGCCGCCTCCTCGCTCGGCTCGATGTCGAAGCTGACCTCGATGACGCCCTCGGCGTAGGCGCTCGACGCGGCGAAGCCCGCGGCCTGGAACACCCGGACCATGCGCCGGTTGTTCGGCAGCACCGTGGCCTCGAAGCGGCTGATGCCGATCTCGCGCCCGTAGGCCGCCAGGTACTCGAGCAGGAGTGTGGCGATGCCCCGGCCGCCCATGCGGTCGTCGGTGAAGAACGCCACCTCGGCGACGGGGCGGTCGGGGTAGCGGTCGTAGCGGGCCACGCCGAGCAGCTCGTCGTCGCGCTCGGCCACGAAGGCCATGCGGTCGACGCCGTCGACCGTGGTGAGGTGCTCGACCTCCCGGTCGGACAGCCGGGGCCGGGGGCTGAAGTACCGGAAGTACACCGACTCGCGGGACTGGCGCTCGTGGAACGCCACCAGCGCGGGTCCGTCCGACGGGGCGATGGGCCGGACGTGGATGGTGGAGCCGTCGGCCAGGACGACGTCCTGGGCCCACCGCTCGCGGTCGAGCGTGTCGGGGGTCGCAGCCACGTCGCCAGCGTAGGAGCCTGAGCAGGGATGCCCGGGTCGGGCGGCGAAACCTGCACCCGGGCCGGTTCCCTACCGACGGGTAACAACAGCCCTCCCTCGCCGCCATGCACGCCACACGCCTCCCCCGTCGCGCCACCGCGCTCGCGCTGGTCCTCGTCCTCGCCCTGCCCGCGTCCGCCGCGTGGGCGGCGACCGAGGGCGCCAGCATCGACAAGACCGGGTGGTGGAACCGCGCCAACAGCGCCACCGAGACGCCCGCCGCGCCGGTCACCGTGCCGCCCCCGCCCGGCGTGCCCGAGGGCGACCTCGTGGCCGGCCAGGTCAACGGCGAGCCCACCGCCCTGGCCGCCGTCGGCATCCAGCCCGAGGAGGGCCCCGGCGCCACGGTGCGCTCGTTCACGCTGACCCTGCGCGAGGACCCCGACGCCGGGGGCAACCAGGGCGCGGCCGACGCCGTGGTGTTCGCCTGCCCCATCACCAGCTTCTGGGCCGGCGGCGAGAACGGCACGTGGGACACGGTCCCCGAGCACGACTGCGCCGCGGCCCAGGTGGCTGGCGAGCGCGACGACGAGGGCACGTGGCGCTTCGACCTGGCTCCCGTGGCCGAGCTGTGGTTCGACACCTTCGGCACCATCCGGGCCGACGGCGTCGCCCTCGTCCCCGACGTCGAGGCGGAGGCGTCGTTCCAGGTCGTGTGGCTCGGCGGCGACGACATCGACGTGGCGCTGGACGCCGAACCCGCACCGGAGGGCGAGGATCCCTTCGCCGCGCCGCCGACCCCGGACCCGCCGAGCGACGCCGGGCTGAGCAGCGGCCCGGGAGGTGGCGGCTCCAGCTTGTTCGCCCCGCCCCGCATCGCCAGCCCCCCGACCGTCTCCACCCCGGCCCTCGACGCCGCCGCCGACACGGGCGCCGCCGACGACGTCGCGGCCGCGGACGGGAGCGACGAGGTCGCCGCCGCGCCCACCGAGCCGGCGTCGGTCACCGAACCGCTCGGCACCAAGGCCGGGGAGATCCTCGGGAACCTCCCCCTCGGCAGCTACCTGCTGGTGCCAGTGGCCCTCGCCACGCTGCTCGCCCTCTCCTACTGGCTCGGCCCCGCCGGCCAGCCCTCCACCGTCGACCGTCGAGGCGGCGTGAGCCGGGCCCTGGCCGCCCGGGCGCGCGCCGCACAGGAGCGCTGAACCATGACCCGCACCCGACGCCCCCTGCTCGCCCTGCTCCTCCCGCTGCTGCTCGTGGCCGCGGCGTGCGGCCAGAAGGCCGACGTGGCCGGCGTCTCCGCCGGCGGCGCGGCCGGCGACGCCTTCGGCACCGAGGTGGCCGGCGGCGCCGGCGCCTTCGACGACGTGGGCGGCACCGCCGGCGGGTCCGGCGGCGCCGGGTCGGCGGGCACGGCC
>DASTYO010000184.1:0-27022 GCA_035764875.1 Acidimicrobiales bacterium
GGCGAGGACGTCTGAGCGTGGGCACCCTCGAGAAGCACCTCCGGGCCCGCCGGGACAGCGGCCGCAAGCTGCTGATGCCCTACGTCAGCGCCGGCATCACCGACGACTGGCTCGACGTCATCCGCGCGTACGAGGACGCCGGCGCCGACGGCGTCGAGGTCGGCATCCCGTTCTCCGACCCGGTCATGGACGGCCCCACCATCCAGGCGGCCAACGACCAGGCGCTGCGCCGGGGCACCACGCCCCGCAGCGTGCTCTCCGAGCTGCGGGGCCTCGACGTGTCGATCCCGCTCATCGCCATGACCTACGCCAACATCCCGTTCCGCATGGGGTACCGGCGCTTCGTCGAGGAGTGCGGCCAGGCCGGCGTGCACGGGGCGATCATCCCCGACGTGCCCCTCGAGGAGCTCGGCCCGTGGGAGGAGGCGGTGGGCGACGCCGACCTCGACACGGTGATGCTCGCCAGCCCCATCAGCAGCGACGAGCGGCTCCGCCGGCTCACCGCCCGCAGCCGGGGCTTCATCTACGGGGTCAACGTGCTGGGCGTGACCGGCGAGCGGGCCGACGTCGGCTCGTGGACGGCCGACCTCGCGGGGCGGCTCAAGCAGGTCACCGACCTGCCGGTCGTGATGGGCTTCGGCATCTCGTCGCCCGAGACCGCGGTGGCGGCGGCGACGCCGTCCGACGGCGTCATCATCGCCTCGGCCATCATGCGCCTGCTGCTCGACGGCGGCTCGGCGGTGGATGCCGGCGCGTTCGTGCGCCGCGTCCGCGACGCCCTCGACGCCATCTGAGCGGCGGGCCGCCGGCGATCAGGCGTGCCGGCGCAGGAAGTCGATGGTGCGCGACCAGGCGAGGTCGGCGGCGTCGGCGTCGAAGCCCGCCGTGCCGGGTTCGGCGAAGTGGTGGGACACGCCGGGGTAGGTGTGCACCTCGACCGGCCGCTGGGCCAGCCCGAAGCTCGCCTCCATGAGCGCGAGCTCCTCGGTGTCGATCATGGGATCGCCCTCGGCCAGGTGGAGCTGGTAGCTCGACATGGTCTGGCGGAAGTCGATGCTCTGCGTGCCGTAGTAGCCGACGACGGCCGACACCTGGTCGGGGAAGCGCTCGGAGAACCACAGCCCGAGCGACGCCCCCATCGAGAAGCCCACCACCATGATCCGGCCCTTCTCGGTGGCCGGCATGCGGGCGAGGGCGTCGGCCGTGGACTGGACGCCGATGACCAGGCGGTTCGGGTCGGCCTCCAGCAGCAGCTGCTCGCCGTGGGCGTCGTCGCGGGCGACCTCGCCGTCGAACAGGTCGGGCGCCACCACGGTGAAGCCGGCGTCGGCCAGCTGGTTGCAGCGGTCCTTCAGCGAGTCGGTGAGCCCCCACCACGAGTGCAGCACCAGCACGCCCGGGCCGGTGCCGGACTTGGGGGCGTCGGCGTAGGCGGAGGTGGAGTTCGCAGCCACGTGGGCCAACGCTACCGCCGTCTCGGGGCACCCCCTTCGAAACTGGACGCGGATGCTGCGCACGCGGATGCGCAGCGTTCGCGTCGGGGACCGGAGGGGTGCCAGCCTGGTCGGCGTGGATGCGGTGCGGCACGACCCCGACTGCGAGCTGTGCGAGGCGGCCCGGATCTCGCCGTGGTTCCACGAGGACGAGCTCTGCTGGGTCGCCGAGTGCGAGGCGTGCGCCGTGCCGATGGTGGTGTGGCGACCGCACGGCGTCGACCCGACGGACGACCAGCAGGCGCAGATGATCGAGCGGCTGCGCGCGGTCGCCACCGCCCAGCTCGGCGAGCACTGGCTCGACCCCGACCGGCGCTCGATCCCCGACCACTGGCACGTGCACGCCCGGCCCAAGGGGCGGTTCAACGGCTGGTAGTGGGCCAGACTGAGGGCATGTCCGACCTGCTCGAGCGATCGGCCCGCTACATCGACGAGGGCCTGTACGAGGGCCCCGGGGCCAACAACCCCACCGACGGCAGCTTCCACGAGGTCGCCGACGGCATCGGCGTGGTGGCGGCCTTCTCCCACGTGTGGGCGCTGCGGGCCGCCGGCGAGCTGGCGGTGTTCGACACCTCGCTGGCGCCGTTCGGGCACGTCGCGGTCGACGCGCTGCGCCGGTGGACCGACGACCCGGTGACGTCGATCGTGTACACCCACGGCCACGTCGACCACGTGGGCGGCACCCCGGCCTTCCTGGCCGACGCCGAGCGGCACGGCCACGCCCGGCCGCGCATCGTGTCGCACGAGAACGCCCCCGAGCGGTTCGGCCGCTACCAGCTCACGCACGGCTACAACGCGGTCATCAACCGGCGGCAGTTCGGGCCGGCCGGCCTGCAGTTCCCGAGCGAGTTCGTCGCGCCCGACGAGACCTTCGAGCTGACCCACGACCTCCAGGTCGGCGACCTCGCCGTCGAGCTCCACCACGATCGGGGCGAGACCGACGACCACGCCTGGGCGTGGGTGCCGGAGCGCAAGGCGATCTTCTCGGGCGACCTGTTCATCTGGGTGTTCCCGAACGCCGGCAACCCCCAGAAGGTGCAGCGCTACGCCGCGGACTGGGCGGTGGCGCTGCGCAAGATGATCGCCCTCGGGCCCGAGCTGCTGCTGCCCGCCCACGGCCTCCCCGTCGCCGGCCGTGACCGAATCCGCCGCGTGCTCGACGACACCGCCACCGCGCTCGAGGGCCTGCTGCGCGACACGCTCTCGATGATGAACGACGGCGCCACGCTCGACGAGATCGTCCACACCGTGCGGGTGCCCGAGCGGTTCGCCGGCCTGCCGTACCTGCGGGCCACCTACGACGAGCCCGAGTTCGTGGTGCGCAACATCTGGCGCCTCTACGGCGGCTGGTACGACGGCAACCCGGCGCGCCTCAAGCCGCCCCGCGACGTCGACGTGGCGGCGGAGGTGTGCCGGCTCGCCGGGGGACCGCGGGCGCTGTCGGTGCGCGCCGAGGAGGTGGCCGACGCCGACGACCTGCGCCTCGCGTGCCAGCTCGTCGAGTGGGCGGCTGCCGCCGCGCCCGACGACGCCGAGGTCCACGGCCGGCGGGCCGCGATCTACCAGCGCCGGCGCGAGCACGAGTCGTCGCTGATGTCGAAGGGCATCTTCGGCACGGCAGCCCAGGAGTCGGAGGAGGTCGCCGGTGACGGAGCCCGGTGAGGACCAGGTCCAGATCACCGTCCACCAGGCGGTGGGCGGCGACGGGTTCTTCGTCGAGCTGGTCGAGCGGTTCTACGCCGGCGTCGCCGACGACCCGCTGCTGCGCCCCATGTACCCGGAGGAGGAGCTCACCGGCGCCAAGCGGCGCCTCGCCCTGTTCCTCATCCAGTTCTGGGGCGGCGAGCCCGTCTACTCCGAGGAGCGGGGCCACCCGCGGCTGCGCATGCGGCACTTCCCGTTCCGGATCGGGCCGGCCGAGCGCGACGCCTGGTTCCGCCACATGATGGCGTCGCTCAACAGCCTGGTCGAGGAGCGCGACATCCTCCCCGAGGCCGAGACGGCGATGCGCGACTACTTCCAGATGGCCGCCGAGGCGATGCGCAACCAGGACTGACCCACGTCCACCAACCCGCGAAGGGTGGGCTCAGGCGGGTTCGGGGACGTCGGGCTCGTCGGCCGGCGGTGCGTCGGGGAGGCGCTCGCGGGCGACCACCGTCTCGAGCACGCGGAAGGCCTCGCCCAGGATCACGCCGAGGCCGGCGCCGCCCACCACGTCGAGGGGCAGGTGGGCGCCGGAGTAGATGCGGGCGAAGCCGACGAACACGGCGAGGCCGAGGGCCACCGGGCGCCAGCCCGGACGGAGGTGGGGGGCGGCGATGGTGTAGGCGGCGAAGGCCACCGCGGTGTGGCCCGAGGCGTACCCGAAGCCGATGCTGTCGTCGCGGACGAGCACGGTCTCGAGGCCCGAGCCGAACGGGCGCTCGCGCTGGACGACCTCCTTCACGAGCTTGGCGGCGAGCCAGGTGCCGGTCACCGCGCCCGCGGCGACCGCCAGCACCGTGCGACGTCGGGTCGCCAGGCCGAGCGCGGCGGCGATGAGCAGGCCGCCCGGCAGGCTTCCCAGCTGCATCAGCGGCCAGATCGGCTCGTACAGCCAGGAGGGGAGGCCGTTGACCGCCTCGAAGACCTCGCGCTCGGCTGCGGGGACTCCGCCACGGGCCAGCAGGCCGCCCACGAGTAGGGTCCCGCCGGCCAGCGCCACCCGTCGCGAGTCGCGCCAGGTCCACACCCGTTCACCGACTGCAACGACCGACCGAGACGAAGCCACGAGCCGATGAACCTACCGGGAGGGTCGACCGGCGACGCGCCGGCACGTGCCACGGCGCGTGCCTCCGAGCCGGCGCAGCCGTCGGTGCTCTACCGCCGGTCGCCCCGGTCGCTGGGGCTCGCCCTCGCCGCCGCCGCTGTCGCCGGGTCGGTCGTCGGCCTCATCCACCTCCTCAACCAGACCGATCGAGGCCTGCGCGAGGACGTGCGGGAGGTTGCCGACCGGCTGCCGGACTCCGCCGGACCGGTCCTCGACGCGCTGGCCATGACGGCGGCCGCGGTGCTGCTGCTGGCGGTGGTCGCCGATCAGCTGCTCCGCCGCCGGGTGCGGGCCGCGGTCAACGCCGTCCTCGGCGCTGCCGTCGGCGCGGCAGCCATCGGCGGCGCAGCCGCCGCCGGGCTCGACGAGCGCTGGGTCGGGGAGCCGGGCTGGGACCAGGCCGTCACCGCTGCTGCCGGCGCCGCCGGTGCCGTCGTCGCGGCCGGTGTGCTGGTCACCGGGGCCCGGTGGGCGCGCACGACGGCGCTGGTCTCGCTCGTGGCGTTCGCCCTCGGCGGCGCCTGGGGCGCCGAGTCGGTGGGCGGTCGCACCTGGGTGCTGGCCGCCGGCGTGGCGCTCGGCGCCGCCGTGCTCGTCCTCGTCGGCACGCCGTCGCAGGCGGCCACGGAGGCCGAGGTCGAAGAGGGGCTGCAGGCCATCGGCATGGTCCCGCGCTCGATCGAGGCCCACCCGGGCGACGCCCGCGGGTCGGTCCCGTGGTTCGTCGAGCTCGAATCGGGCACCCGCCTGTTCGTGAAGACGGCGTCCGCAGAGGAGCGGATCGCCGACCTGCTCTTCCGGCTGTGGCGCCGCATCCGCCTGAAGGAGTCCGGCGACCCACGTCCGCACGCATCCCTGCAGCAGGCGGCGGAGCACGAGTCGTTCGCCGCCACGCGCGCTGCTGCTGTGGGTGTGCGGACCCCGCGGGTGCTCGGGCTGGGCACGCTGCCCGACGGCGGCGTGTTCTCCCTGCACGAGGCGATCGACGGGCGCAGCCTCCAGGACCTCG
Source organism: Acidimicrobiales bacterium (assembly GCA_035764875.1). Taxonomy (GTDB): domain Bacteria; phylum Actinomycetota; class Acidimicrobiia; order Acidimicrobiales; family Salinilacustritrichaceae; genus Salinilacustrithrix. The sequence goes on from DASTYO010000184.1 coordinate 5,312, forward strand.
TGCGCGACGAGGGACCCGAGGCGGTCGAGGAGTCGACGCTGCGCGAGGCGTGGTCCATGCTGGCCACCCTCCACCGGGCTCGCATCGCCCACCGCGACGTGCGGGCCGCGAACGTCGTGGTCGACGAGGAGTCGGCCGTGTGGCTGGTCGACTTCGCGTTCGCCGAGCTGGCGGCGTCCGAGGAGCTGCGCCAGCGCGACCTGGTCGAGCTGCTGTGCTCGACGGCCGCGCTGCTCGGCCCCGAGCGCGCCGTCGACGCGGCCGTCACCACGCTCGGGGAGGCGACGTGGCTGGAGGCGCTGCCGCTCGTGCAGCCGCTGGCCACCACATCGGCCACCCGCACCGCGCTCGGACGTGAGGGCTTCGCCGAGGTCCGGCGGCTGCTCACCGACCGGCTCCAGGCGGCCGAGCCCGAGCTGCCGCGCCTCGGCCGACTCGACCTGCGCACGTTGCTGTCGGTGCTGGCGCTGGGCGTCGCCACGTGGACCCTGCTCCCGCAGCTGGCGAGGAGCGGCGACGTGTGGGAGCAGGTGCCGGAGGCCGACCTGCTGCTGCTGCTCGGTGCTGTCGGCTTCAGCCTGCTCACCTACGTCGGTGCGGCGACCTCGCTGAAGGGGTCGGTGCCGCGGGACCTGCCGCTCGGACGGACCGTGCTGTCCCAGCTCGCGTCCTCGTTCGCCAACCGGGTCACGCCGGCGAAGGTCGGCGGCATCGCCCTCAACGTGCGCTGGATGGTGAAGGAGGGCGTCGAGGCGCCCGTCGCCGCGGCGGGCGTGAGCGTGAACGCCGTGGTGGGCTTCGTGATCCACGTGCTCGGCACGGTGTTCGTGGTGCTGTGGGCGGGCCAGGCCGGCCTCGGTGACCTCGACGCACCGCCGGGCCGCACCATCGGCGTCGGCGTGGCCCTCGTGGCCGGCGTCCTGGTGGTCACGTACCTCATCCCGCCGCTGCGCCGGACGCTCCGCCACCGGGTCTGGCCGCGCACCCGCCAGTCGTTCACGTCGGTCGCCGAGGTCGCGACCGATCGGCGTCGCGTCGTCCTGCTCTTCGGCGGCTCCGCACTGGTGACCGTGTCGTACATCGGCGCCCTGGCCCTCTCCCTGGCTGCGGTGGATGCCTCCGTCCCCATCGCCACCGTCGCGCTCGTGTACCTCGCCGGGTCGGCGGTCGCCTCCGCCGCGCCGACCCCTGGTGGCCTCGGCGCCACCGAGGCCACGTTCGCGGCCGCGCTCAGCGCCGTGGGCGTGGGCGACGTCGACGCCGTGGCCGCCGTCCTGCTCTACCGGCTGGTGACGTTCTGGCTGCCGATCCTGCCCGGGTGGCTGTCGTACACCGCCCTGCGCCGGGCCGACCGGCTGTAGGTCAGGTCATCACCGGGAGGGCGGTGAGCCCACGGAGGATGAAGTGCTCGCGGTAGCCGACCTCGTCGGTGGCGAGGCGCAGATCGGGGAAGCGCCGGGCCAGCGCCTTGAACGTCTCCTGGCCCTCGAGCCGGGCCAACGAGGCGCCGAGGCAGTAGTGCATGCCGCCGCTGAACGACAGGTGCTGGGCGATGTCGCGGTCGAGGCGGAGCGCGTCGGGCTCGTCGAACACCCGGGGGTCGCGGTTGGCGGCGGCCAGGCCGCACACGACGCTCTCTCCCGGCGCCAGCGGGATGCCGTTCACGTCGGCGGGCTCGGTGGCGGTGCGGATCGTCAGCTGGGCGGGTGGGTCGAAGCGCAGCAGCTCCTCGGTGGCGTTCACCACCAGGTCGGGCTCGGCTCGCAGCTGCGCCAGCTGGTCGCGGTCGCGCAGCAGGGCGAGGGTGCCGTTGCCGATGAGGTTCGTCGTCGTCTCGTGACCGGCGATGAACAGCAGGATGATCATGGCGAACAGCTCCTGCGGGGCGAGCGAGTCGCCCTCGGCCTCCGCGGCGATGAGCGAGCTGAGCAGGTCGTCCCGGGGGTCCGCCCGCCGCTCCTCGATCAGGGCGCCGAAGTACTGAACGAAGCCCATCACCGCCGGGATCGCCCGTTCGAACATGTCGGGTGTGACGTCGGGATCGATCATCCGGGAGAGCGTCTCCGACCACGGCTTGAACTGGGCCTGGTCCTGCACCGGCACGCCGAGCAGCTCGCAGATGACGATGACCGGCAGCGGCTCGGCGAGGTCGGCCATGAGGTCGAAGTCGGGGCCTTCGGCGGTGGCAGCGTCGAGCAGCTCGTCGACGACCTCGGCCACGCGGGTGCGCAGCCGCTCGACCGCGCGCGGCGTGAACGCCTTGTTGGCGAGGCGGCGGAGGCGCGTGTGGTCGGGCGGATCGGCGGTGAGCAGGAGCTGGAAGGCGCCGTCGCCCATGAGGGGGAGGCGCAGCTCCCTCGGGTTGCCGTCGGCGTCGCGCTGGTGCTTCGGGTTCGACGACAGCCGGTGGTCGCGCACGGCCGCAAGCACGTCGGCGTGCCGGGTGAGCACCCAGAAGCCCTCCGGCGTGCGGTGCAGCACCTCGGACTCCCGCAGCTCGGCGTAGCGGCGGTACGGGTCCTGGCGGAAGGCCTGGTCGGTGAGGTCGAACGCCAGCGGCGCCCCCGGGTCCTTCTGCTGCGGACCCCCCAGCAGGGTCGTCACGGTTGTCCCCTCCGTCTCGCACATGTTGTTACGCACGGTAACGGCGAGCCGGCTGAGGCGCAAGGGCGCCCCGGGCTGCGTGGCGACGATTCGTCGACGAATCGCTGGCGCACGGGCCGCCCGGGCTGGGAGCGACGTGGGAGGGGGCGTTCTGCCCGGGCTGGCGGTCGGGCACGGCGGCCCGGGCTGGGAGCGACGTGGGAGGGGGCGTTCTGCCCGGGCTGGGCTCCGACGATTCGTCGACGAATCGCTCCCGACGTCGGCCAGGGCGGTTCGCCGAGCGATTCAGGAGCGCACGACGGCCGGCGCCGGCGCCGGCGTCGGCGGGCCGTGGAGCTCGCCGGGTTCGGCGCCGACGTCGAGGCGGCGGAGCGCCCGCAGCGTCCAGGCTCCGGCGAGCAGGGCGGCCAGCGCGCCCATCGCCACGCCGGCCCGGGCGCCGAGGTGCTCCGACACCGCACCGGCGATCGGCCCGCCGATGGGCGTGCTGCCCAGGAAGACCACGGCGGTCAGCGCGAGGGCCCGGCCCCGCATCGACGGCTCGGCGTGCAGCTGGATCACGGCGTTCGAGCCGGAGATCAGGAAGATCATCGAGAGGCCCACGGGCACCACGGCGAGCAGGGCCAGGGGCGTCGTCGGGGCGACGGCGAGCACGCCCGAGAAGGCGCCGAGCGCCACTGACGACCGGGCGAGGAGGCGGGTGTCGGCGTGGGTGCGCCGGGCGATGAGCAGGGCGCCGACGAGCGAGCCGAAGCTCATCGCCGAGTAGAGCATCGTGAACGTGCCGGCGTCGCCGCCGAGGCTGCGCTCGGCGAGCAGCGGCAGCGTGACCTGGTACTCGAACGTCAGGGTGCCGACCACGGCCATGAGGACGAGCGGCAGCCGCAGCTCCGGCGTGCGCCAGACGTAGCGGAAGCCCTCCCGCAGCTGCCCGCGACCTCGCGCCACCCGGGGCGCCGACCGAAGGAGCGACCGGTCGATCCGCAGCAGGGCGACGAGCACCGCCGCGTAGGTGAGGGTGTTGAGGGCGAAGGCCCAGTCGGCGCCGTAGGCGGTGATGATCACGCCGCCGAGCGCCGGACCCAGCACCCGCGAGCCGGTCATGAGCGCGCTGTTCAGCCCGACGGCGTTGGGCACGTCGTGCTCGCCGACCATCTCGACGACGAAGGCCCGGCGGGCCGGGTTGTCGAGGGCCGTGATGACGCCGAAGAGCCCGGACAGCAGGTAGATCGCCGGCAGGCTCTCGACGTCGAGGAACATCATCGCGGTGAACGCCGCGGCGACGGCGGCGAACGCCAGCTGCGTGCCGAGCAGGAAGCGATGCCGGTCGACCCGGTCGGCGACCACGCCGGCCCACGCACCGAGGACGAGCACGGGGAGGAACTGGGCGGCGGTGGCGAGGCCCAGCGCGACGCCGTCGTCGGTGAGCTGCAGGACCACCCAGATGATGGCGACCGACTGCAGCCACGTGCCGGTCTGGCTGATCAGCTGGCCGACGAAGAACAGGCGGAAGTTCCGGGTCTGGAGCGAGCGGAACGTGTCAGACGTGGCGGCGAGGAAGCGACGGGTCATCGGCGCCCTCCGCCGGGGACGTCCGGCTCGGCGTCGGGGCCGGCGAGCGCCTCGAGGACCTCGAGCGCGGTGCGGAGCTCGTCCGCGCCCGGCGCGCCGGGTTCCCGCAGCCGGGAGGCCAGCCACGCCGTCCGGCGGGAGCGGCTGCGCGCGAGGCGCTGTCGTCCGGCGGCGGTGATCGCCACGAGGGTGACCCGCCCGTCGTCGGGATCGGCGGTGCGGCTGACCAGCCCGTCGTCGGACAGCCGGCGGACGATCTTGGTCACGGTCGCGGGAGCGATGCGCTCGTGCGCCGCCAGCTCGCCGAGGGACAGCGGCCCGTGCTTCTCGATCGACACCAGCGCGGACTGCAGCGACAGCGACAGGCCCGTGTCGCTCTGCTGCCGGAGCCTCCGGTTCAGCCGGGCGACGGCGACGCGCAGGCGCGCCACCTGGTCGAGGTCGACCGGGGGAGCGGCGGCGTCGGAGCGGGGCACGTCAGGTCCAACTCTTTCACCTGGTGAAACATTCCGTCGAGTCCCGGATCGCCGGGCGGGGCGCGTGCCAAGATCGCTCCATGGCTCTCCAAGCTGGCGACCGCGCCCCCGCCTTCACGCTCCCGGACCAGAACGGCGACAAGGTGAAGCTCACCGACCTGAAGGGCCGCAAGGTCCTCGTGTACTTCTACCCCAAGGCCGACACGCCGGGCTGCACCACCCAGTCGTGCGAGCTGCGCGACATCCGCGACGACGTCGACGTGCAGATCATCGGCATCAGCCCCGACGAGCCGGCCAAGCAGAAGAAGTTCGACGACAAGTACTCCCTCGGCTTCCCGCTGCTGTCCGACCCGAAGCACGAGATCGCCGAGAAGTACGGCGCGTGGGGCGAGAAGTCGATGTACGGCAAGAAGTTCATGGGCATCATCCGTTCGGCCTTCCTCATCGACGAGAAGGGCAAGGTCCTCGAGGCCTGGCCGAAGATCAGCCCGAAGGACACGCCGAAGAAGCTGCTCAAGGCGCTCGAGATCCGTCGGGTCTGAGCGTGGCCCAGCTCGACCCGCGGGAGGTCCTCCCGCACCGTGACCCGTTCGCGTTCATCACCACCATCGACGAGGTCGTGCCGGGGGAGTCGGCCCGCTGCTCGTGGGTGCTCACCGGCGACGAGGCGTTCTTCGCCGGCCACTTCCCCGGGCGGCCGACCCTCCCCGGCGTGCTCATGCTCGAGGCGCTGGCCCAGACCGGCGCCATCGCCGCCCTGCAGGACGAGCGCTTCGCCGGCAAGCTCCTGCTCTTCGGCGGCGTCGACAAGGCCCGGTTCCGCCGCCAGGTGCTGCCCGGCGACACGCTCACCCTCGAGGTGACGATGGGCCGGCTGTCGGCTCGGGCCGGGAAGGGCTCGGGCGTCGCCTCGGTGGCCGGCGAGGTCGCCTGCCAGGCAGAGCTGCTGTTCGTGGTCGCCGACGCGCCCTGAGCGCGCGCAGGGTTCTGTCCGCCTCAGCGCCAGGGGACAGACCTCGGCGTTCGCACGCGACCCGAGGAGCACCCATGCGCAGCACCACCCGTCGAGCCCTGTCCGCCACCTTCGCCGGCGCCCTCCTGCTGGGCGCGGCAGCCTGCGGCGACGACGACGCCGTCGATGTCGACGTCGACGAGGAGCAGCTCGAAGAGGACGTGAACGAGACCGGCGAGGACATCAAGGAAGGCGCCGACGAGGTCGAGGACACCGTCGACGAGAACGTCGACATCGGCGACGACGCCGAGGACCAGGGCGACTGAGTGTCGCCTCCGGCGACCCCGAGCTGCTCGCCGAGGCTCACACCTCGCTGACGCTCCTAGGAGGGCGGGGCGACGATGAGGCAGCCGTTGTGGCCGCCGAAGCCGAAGCTGTTCGACAGCACGGGCCCCGGCTCCCACGGCCGGGGCTCGCCCGTGACCAGGTCGATCTGGGGCAGCTCCGGGTCGACCGCATCCGTGCCGAACGTCGGCGGGATGAGCTGCTTCTGGATCGACAGCACGGCGGCCACCGCCTCGAGGGCACCGGCCGCGCCGAGCGCGTGACCGGTGACGCCCTTCGTCGACGTCACGGCGGGGCCGTGCTCGCCGAACACCTTGGCGATGGCGTGCGCCTCGGCCGCGTCGTTGAGCGGCGTGGACGTGCCGTGGGCGTTGATGTGGGCGATGTCGCCGGCGCGCAGGCCGGCGTCGGCCAGGGCGAGCTCCATGCAGGTGACCGCACCGACGCCGCCCGGTGACGGGGCGGTGATGTGGTGGGCGTCGGCGGTGGACGCCCCGCCCAGGAACTCGGCGAGGATCGTGGCGCCCCGGGCGACCGCGGCGTCCCACTCCTCCAGCAGGAGCAGGCCGCAGCCCTCGGCGATCACGAAGCCGTTGCGGTCGGCGGAGAACGGCCGCGACACCCCGTCGTTGGACAGGGCGGTCATGTTCTGGAAGCCGGCCAGGCCGGTGGGCGTGAGCGACGACTCGGAGCCGCCGGCGATGACCGCGTCGCAGCGGCCCCACGCGATGAGGTCGGCCGCCCGGGTGATGCCGTGCGTCCCGGCGGCACACGCGGTCACGATCGTCTCGCACGGTCCCTGCCAGCCGTACTTCATCGACACCGACGCACCGGCGGCGTTCGGCATCATCATCGGGACCAGGAACGGGGACACCCGGCGGGAGCCCTTCTTGTCCTGGACGATGATCTGCTCCTCGAGCGTCTCGATGCCGCCGATGCCGGTGGCGACCATGACGCCGGCGCGGCTCGGGTCGTGCCCGAGGTCGCCGTCGGGGTGCCCGGCCTGCTCGAGCAGGTGGTGGGTGGCGGCGAGCGCGAGCTGGGCGAACCGGTCGGCGCGCCGGGCCTCCTTGGGGTTCTCGAAGTACGGCGCGGGATCGAAGTCGTCGATCCTGCGCATGCCGTCCTCGGGAGCCGTGCAGAGGCCCTCCCAGAACGCGTCGGCGCCGGTGCCGGCCTTGGCCACCGCGCTGACGGCGGTGATGGCGACCCGGCGGCGGGTGCGTTGGTTGCGGTCGTCGGTCATCGGAACCGTCCAGTCGTGCTCGGGGTGGGCGGCGGGTCGGGCGGGGTGCTCAGCGGGCGGTCAGAGCTTGGACTTGATGAGGTCGAAGGCGGCGCCGACGGTGTCGATGCCCTCGAGCTCCTCCTCCTCGACCGTGACGTCGAACTCCTCCTCGAGCGCCATGACGAGCTCGACCAGGTCGAGGCTGTCGGCGTCGAGGTCGTCGGCGAAGCTCGCCTCGGGCTTCACCTGGTCGGCCTCGACGGAGAGGACCTCCACGGCGCACTTCTGGAACCGCTCGAAATCGTCGCTCACTGCACTTGTCTCCTGTTGCTTGCGGGAAGGGGGTTGGATCTAGAAGCCCATGCCGAGGCCGCCGTCCACGGGCAGCACGGCACCGGTGACGAACGAGGCCTCGTCGGATGCGAGGAACCGTACGGCGGCGGCCACCTCGTCGGGCGAACCGAGTCGGTTCATGGGCACGGTGGCGGCCAGCTCGTCGCGCCGCTTGTCGGTGACGGCGGCGAACATGTCGGTGTCGATGGGGCCGGGCGCCACCACGTTCACCGTGATGCCCCGGGTGGCGAGCTCGCGGGCCATCGAGCGGGCGAGGCCGATGAGGCCGGCCTTCGACGCCGCGTAGTTCGCCTGACCGGCAGCACCCAGGTAGGCGCCCACCGACGACATGAGGACGATGCGCCCGAAGCGGGCCCGCATCATCTTCTTGGTGACGCCCCGGGCGAAGCGGAACGTGCCGGTGAGGTTGGTCTCCAGGACGCTGGTGAAGTCGTCGTCTGACATGCGCACCAGCAGGCCGTCCTTGGTCATGCCGGCGTTGGCGACGAGCACCTCGACGTCGCCGAGCTCGTCCTCGACCTGGGTGATGGCGGCGTCGACCGCCTCGGGGTCGGCGAGGTCGCACTTCACGGCGAGGGCGCCGTCGACCGCGCCGCCCGAGCGGGACACGGTGGCCACCCGGTGGCCGTCGGCGATGAAGGCCTGCGTGCAGGCGAGGCCGATGCCCCGGTTGCCGCCGGTGACGAGGACGGTGCGCGTCGTCATGGGCGTGCATCCTGTCCGATGGCGTCGACCGGTCGGGCATCAGACCAGCGCAGCACGGCCGACGCCCACGTCATGCCGGCGCCGAAGCCGACGAGGAGGACGAGGTCGCCGTCGGACACCCGGCCCTGGTCGAGCGCCTCGGCGAGGGCGAGCGGGATCGACGCCGCCGAGGTGTTGCCGGTGGACTGCAGCACGAGCGCCGTCTGGTTGCGGTCGAAGCCGAGCTTGTCGCAGGCCGAGTCGATGATGCGGATGTTGGCCTGGTGGGGGACCACGAGGCTGATGTCCTCGGCGCCGACGCCGGCCCGGGCCATGGCGTCCTTCGCCGACTGCACCATCACCCGCACGGCTCGGCGGAACACCTCCCGGCCGTCCATCTGCATGTAGCCGCCGGTCTCGGCGTAGAGGATGTGCTCGAGGCTGCCGTCGGAGCCGACGTCCCACCCGAGCAGCTGCGGGGGCTCGCCGTCGGGGATGGCGTCGATGACCACGGCCCCGCCGCCGTTGCCGAACAGGATCGCCGTGCCGCGGTCCTCGGGGTCGGTCATCTTGTCGAGGGTCTCGGCGCCGATGAGCAGGATCCGCTTCGAGCCCATCGCCAGGTAGCCGTTGGCGGCGGCCAGGCCGTACACGAACCCCGAGCAGGCGGCGTTGAGGTCGAAGGCGCCGCAGTCGAGGCCGAGCATCTCCTGCACCCGGGACGCCGACGCCGGCAGCGACCGGTCGGGGCTCGTGGTGCACAGGATGAGCAGGTCGATGGTGGACGGGTCGACCCCGGCCCGCTCGATGGCGCGGCGCCCGGCGTCGGCGGCGAGGCCGGCCGTGGTGCCGCCGTAGCGGCGCTCCTTGATGCCGGTGCGCTCGGTGATCCACTCGTCGGACGTGTCGAGGTTGGCCTCGAGGTCGGCGTTGGAGAGGACCTGGTCGGGGAGGGCGGTGCCCCAGCCGACGATGCGCCCGCCGCGCAGGCCGGCGACGCCGGGGTTCCCGGCGTCGGTGCGGCCGGTGCCGGCGGATCCTGCGCCGCTCATGCGCTCGCCCCGATGGCGGTCGCGACGGCGTCGAGCTCGTCGGGCGTCATGACGGAGTGGCGGGCGGCGTCCTTGCCGATGCGCTTGATCGTGCCGGTGAGCACCGTGCCGGGACCGCACTCGACGAACGTGTCGGCGCCCTCGGCGAGCAGCGACTCCACGCAGCCGATCCAGCGGACCGGGCTCGTCAGCTGCCGGCCGAGCAGGTCGGGCCACTCGCCGGCGGCGGTGTGGACGGCGCCGTCGACGTTGGCCACCACGGGGATGGCGGCGTCGTGGAAGGTGGCGTCGGCGATGGCGGCGGCGAGGCGCTCGCCGGCCGGCGCCATGAACGGCGTGTGGAAGGCGCCCGACACGTCGAGGGGCATCACCCGCTTGGCGCCGGCGTCCTTGGCGACCGTGGCCGCGGCGTCGATGGCGGCCGGATCGCCGGCGATCACCACCTGTCCGGGCGCGTTGAGGTTGGCCACCCACACGTCGCCGTCGACGCTGGCGCAGACCGACTCGACGGCCGGCTCGTCGAGGCCGAGGACCGCGGCCATCGTGCCCTTCTGCTGGGTGCAGCAGACCTGCATGGCCTCGCCCCGCTCGGCCACCAGCCGGACGGCGTCGTCGAAGTCGAGCACCCCGCCGGCGCAGAGGGCCGACAGCTCGCCGAGGCTGTGCCCGCCGGCGGCGGCCGGCTCCACCCCCCGGCGGCGGAGGGCGTCGAGCACCACCATCGAGTGCACGAACGTGCCCAGCTGGGCGTTGCGGGTCTCCACCAGCTCGTCTGCGTCGGCGTGGAGCAGCAGGTGGGCCACGTCACGGCCGACGGCATCGGACGCCTGCTCGACGATCGACCACGAGGGATCGTCGGCGAAGGCCGCGCCCATGCCGGGCTGCTGGCTGCCCTGGCCGGGGAAGACGAAGGTGAGCATGGTGGGGTCCGACCGCCGAGCCACCAGCGGGGTTTCACGTCACCCCGAAAGAAACTGGACGCGGCTGCTGCGCACGCCTCAGGAGGCCGGGACGACCGGCGCGTAGGCGCCGTAGCCATGGGTGCGGTCGTCGGCGTCGAAGCGGCTCCGCCGCCACCGCAGGAACGCCAGCAGGCCGACGAGGAGCACCAGGCGCTTCATGCGCCGGATCGTACGCCGAACCGGGCCGCCCGCGACGCCGGTGGCGGCGTCCCACGCGGCCCGGAACGGATCGGTTGGTGCCCGGGGCGGGATTCGAACCCGCAAGGCCGAAGCCAGCGGTGTTTGAGACCGCCGCGTATGCCAGTTCCGCCACCCGGGCGTGGGGGGCGAGGGTAGCCCGGGTGGCGGCACTGGCCCCCGATCCGACACGGGGGATCTGGGGTTCCTGCGGGAGACCTAGTGGACGAGCTCGACGAAGCCGGGGTCGCAGTCGATCGCCCACGGCGTGAGGTCGGAACCGGCGACGGTCATGCCGAGCTGGCGGCTGAGGGGACGGACGACCCGCTGGTCGATCTCGGCGAGGAGCGGGTTGACGAGCCGGTCGACGAGGTCGCCCAGCGTGTAGTTGATCCCGAGGTACGCCAGGTCGTCGATGACGCCCTGCGCCGTCCCGTTCGAGGTCAGCGAGAGGGGAGCGAGCCCGACCTCGGGCTGGCCGGTGCTGCGCACGGTCTCACCGAGCACGTCAGGGGCGACGGTGAACTGCACGTCGTCGACGCCGCCGAGGTTCGCGGTGTCGCCGATCAGGGTCATGTTCCCGAAGACCGTGCCGAGGAGGCCGCCGAGGATGCCCCGCTTCCCGAACTTGACCGTCACCACGAGGTCGATGTCGTAGAGGTCGGTGACCGACTGGAGACCGAGCCCGAGCGCTGCGGGATCGTCACAGTTGATGTCGGCGATCGTGGTGCGGCCGCCGGCCGAGGTGATCGTGGCGTTCACCGTCACCTCGGCGTCGACGGTGTTCACGACCAGCCCGCGGAGCGTGCACGCCAGGTTTGCGACGGAGGGCACGCAGTTGCCGACGTGCTGGGACCCGGCGACGGCGTTCAGCGTGAGCTGCAGCTGAGACGTCTCGGTGCCGGTGCCGACGGGGCCGAAGTGGTAGCGGGGGCTCTCGATGATCTTCACCGAGGCGCTCGACGAGGTCAGCGGCAGCGTCGTCGTCAGGCCGGGGATCGTGAGCGCCGTGCAGTCGGGGAAGCCGAGCGGATCGGTGCCGCACCGGGCCTGGTACACCGAGCCGGCGATCACGGTGGGCAAGTCGATCGTCGCCGCCATCGCCGACCCTTCGGCGCCCGGCTCGACGTTCACGTAGTCGCCGATCCGCACGGTGAGGGTGTCCATCGTCGCCGTGATCGAGTCGTTGACCAGCTGGGCCTCCGCCACCTTGCCCTCCCGCTGGAGGACCGCGGCGGTGGCGATCATCAGGTCCTCGAGCGTGATGGTGGTGTCGAGCAGCTCGCCCGGCGTCAGCGCGCCGAGCTCGACGGCGAGGTCCTCGAGGCGGACGTCGGCCAGCGCCAGGCCCTGGTAGTGCGCAGCGTCGAGCTCGACCGGGGCGTCGATCACGACGGGGTTGTCGTCGTCGATGTACGGAGAGAGCATCTCGTCGAGGAGCACCGCGTCCTCGTTGCTCATCGACGCCGCGAAGCTGCCGACCGAGAAGCCCGCGTGCGCGTCGGAGCCGTACTCGGAGATCGCCTCCCGGGTGACGCTGCCCTCGCCCGGCTGGAAGTAGTAGTCGGTGGTCTCGGTGGCGACGATCTTCGCCGCGTCCGGGATCTCGGTCCCGAGCGCCACCGGCTGGAAGACCCGGGTCGTCTCGTCCCAGATCCCCCAGATGAGGGTGAGCTGGCTGCGTTCGACGCCGTTGCGGGTCGCCGACTCGGTCAGGGCCGTCTCCGCCGGCGGGAAGAGGCTGTCGCCGGCGGTGATCTCGTCCAGCGTGCGCCCGTTGGCGAGGCGCGACATGTCGAGCGAGATGACGTCGGCGGCGGCCTGCATGTCCCGCCGGCTCGAGCGCTGGCGGCCGAGGTCGACGGCGAAGGCGGTCATCACCAGCAGCACCGGCAGCAGGAGGGCCACGATCGGCACGATCGCCCCGCGGTCACGGGTCTGGCGGAGGCGCAGCCGCTTCACTGGTTCAGCCTCGCCACGGACTTCGACGAGATCGTCTCCGGCAGCGCCCCGGAGAGCATCGGCGGGTCGATGATCAGGGGGTTGTTGGCGTAGTCGTACCGGAGCTCGACGGTGACGCAGTCGTCGCTGCCGTTGTCCCAGTAGGTCACCGAGCCGGCGACCGGGGCGGCGTTGCAGTCGTGGATGATGACGTCGCACGTCATCCCGCCCGAGCCGCAGGTCTTCCCGAAGCTGTCGACGGCGTCCTCGGTGGCGGCGAGGGTGACGTCGTAGCGGTTGTCGTCCGCAGCGGTCGCGGGTGCGGCGGCGGGCGGCTGGGCGACGGCGCCGACCCGGGCACCCTCGGCGGCCGCCCGGGTGACGTCCTGCTTGAACGACAGCAGGAGGCCGAACACGATGATCCCGAAGGCGAGCATCACGAGGAAGACGCCGACGAAGGCGAACTCGAGCATGGCGAGCCCCCGGTCACCTCGGCATCGGGTCACACGCGTTCGGAGTGGCATGGCGTCCTCACTGGTCGCTGATCGTGATTGCCACGGCCCGATGCGTGTTGCCCGCCCGTGCCGTAGGAGCGATGTGTCCACTATCGGCACCGGTGTCGGGTTGCCCAAGACCCCGGACGTGCCATTTCACGACCACCTGATCGGGCTAGTCCACGTTGACACCCGTGCGCAGGATCCGCGTCCAGTTCCTCTGGGGGCCCGCCGTCAGCCCCGGCTCCGGTTTCAGCTGCGGCGGCGGATGGCGTCGAGCGTTCTCGGGGTGGGACCGTCGACGAGCTCGTCGATCGGGGTCGGCAGGGCGATCGACCAGTTCGGCCACTCGTCGATGGTGCCGGGCATGTTGGGCCGCTCGGTCACGCACAGGACGTCGTCGAGGTTGGCGATGGCCAGCTCCACCGGCGACTCGGCCAGTGCCCGGTGCGTGGTGACGACGACCTCTTCGACGTCGTGGTCGCCGTCGCCGACGAGCCGCTCCAACGTCGGCTTCAGCGTCTCGGCGCCCTTGGTGTCGAGGCCGGCCTCCTCGCGCTGGCGGGTGTCCTCGCCGGTCCACGTGCCGGCGATGGTCGGCAGGTCATGGGTGGTGGCCGCGCCGGCCACGCCGTGGGGCCACTGCGACGGCGGCGTGTCCTCGAAGTAGACGAGCCGGGTGCCGAGCACGCCGATGGTGGCGAGGTCGTCACGGACGCCCTCCTCGACCGTGCCCAGGTCCTCGCCGATCACGAACGCGCCGGCCCGGGCCGACTCGATCGCCAGCACGGTCAGCAGGTCGTCGGCCGGGTAGCGGACGTAGGCCCCGTCGGCCGCCGAGCCGCCCGGCGGGATCCAGAACAGGCGGAACAGCCCGAGGACGTGGTCGATGCGGATGCCGGCGCCGTGGCGCATCGCTGCGCGCACCGTGCGGGCGAAGGTGCCGTAGTGGTCCTGGCGCATGCGATGGGGCACCGACGGAGGGAGCCCCCAGTCCTGTCCGTCGGCGGAGAAGTCGTCCGGCGGTGCGCCGACCCGGGCGTCGAGGGCGAGCAGGTCCTGGTCGATCCAGGCATCCGCGCCTCCCGGGTCCACGCCCACCGCCAGGTCGGTGACCACCGGGCACACGTCGGCGAGGGCGGCGGCCTGCCGGTCGGCGAGCAGCTGGAGCCAGGCGTGGAAGCGCACCCGGTCGGCGTGCTCGGACGCGAACCGCGACACGGCGTACGAGTCGGGGTGGAGCAGGTCGTCCGGCCAGTCCCGCCAGCTGCCGGGGTGCTCGTCGTGGATGGCGCAGAACTGCGCCCACCGCTCGAGGTCGTCGCCCCGATGCGCGCAGAACGCGTCCAGCTCCTGGTGGGCGGCGGTGCCGAGGCGATCGAAGAGCAGCTCCAGCGCCTGGCGCTTGGCAGCCCACACCGCGGTGCGGTCGATGCGCCGGTCGGCGAGCAGCGCGCGGGCCTCCTCGCCGAGGCGGCGGACCTCGTCGTCGTGGGCGGCGCCGGGCACCTCGTCGACGCAGAGGTGCAGCGGGTTCAGGTGGCGTCGGCTGCTCGGGTAGTAGGGGCTGGGCTGGGGGTGCTCGCCGGGGGAGGGGGCGTGCAGCGGGCTGAGCGCGAGGTGGTCGATGCCGTTGCCCCGGGCCCATCCGCCGAGCATCCGCAGGTCGCGCAGGTCTCCGATGCCCCAGCTCTGGCTGCTGCGGGCGGCGTAGGCCTGCACCGCCAGGGCGGCCCGGCGTTGGTCGTCGGGCCGGTGGCAGCCGCGGGGCCGGATCAGCAGCAGCGTCGTCGGTCCGCCGTCGACGGGGACGAGGCGGTGGCGGCCGATGGGCAGGTCGGGCGGGAGCCCGTCGACCACGCCGAGCTCGGTGCCGTCCTCGAGGTGGAGGCGGCACGGCGACCGCAGCTGCTCGCCCCACCCCACCGGCACGGTCCACACAGGTGGTCCGCCAGGTGCCCGGTCGTGCGCCGGGTCGCCGCCCATCGCCGCGCGCAGCGCGGCTCGGGTCTCGTCGGTGGTGTCGTGCCAGGTGCCGTCGGTGGCCCAGTAGCCCGGGTCGATGCCCCAGCCGTCTGCGGTGCGCTGCATGTCGTGACCCATTCCCACCACCATGCCCACCTACACTGGCTCCGTGTCGAGACGCCAGGTGGAACGGCGACTCCGTGAGGTCGGGCAGCGGTTGCAGAAGCTCCGGGAGGAGCTGCGCATCGCCGATGAGCAGCTGCTGCACCTGGCCGACGCGGCCGAGGACGCCCGGCTGCGCGCCCTCGTGTCGGAGACCCCGGTGGCCGAGCGCGAGCACCACGAGGCCGCCCGTCACGCCGAGTCGATGCGGGCCCACCGGGCCGGCGTCGCCGCCGACATCCAGCGCCTCGAGGCCACCCAGGACGAGCTGCTCGACCGCCTCGTCGCCGAATCGTCCTGAGGCCTCCCGGGTGCCCGGTTTCGTTCGACCTCCTGGCGGGCGGCGTGGCAACATCGACGGTCCTGTCCGTGCAGCCGCTGCCCCGCAGCGGGGAAGGAGACCCCTGTGGCCACTCGCGTGGTGATCGCCGAAGACGAGGCCATCATCAGGCTGGACCTCAAGGAGACCCTGCAGGAAGAGGGCTACGAGGTGGTCGGTGAGACCGGCCGCGGCGACGAGGCCGTCCAGCTGGTCCACCAGCTCGAGCCCGACCTCGCCATCCTCGACGTGAAGATGCCCGGCATCGACGGCCTCGAGGCCGCGCGGCAGATCTCGGCCGACAAGAAGTCGGCGGTGCTCATCCTCACCGCGTTCAGCCAGCGCGACCTCATCGAGCAGGCCCGCGACGCCGGCGCCCTCGCCTACCTGGTCAAGCCCTTCCAGCGCTCCGAGCTGATCCCCGCCGTGGAGATCGCCCTCGGCCGCCACCGCGAGATGCGGGCCCTGCACGACCAGACCCAGTCCCTCGAGGACCAGCTCGAGACCCGCAAGCTGGTCGACCGGGCCAAGGGCATCCTCATGGACTCCCACGCCATGGCCGAGAACGAAGCCTTCGACTGGATCCAGAAGACGGCGATGAACAACCGGGTCAAGGCCAAGGACATCGCCCAGCAGGTGATCGCCGGCACCATCGCCCCCGACGACGCCGCCGCCTCCGGGGCCTGAGGGCCGATGGCCGCAACCGGGTCTTCGGGCAGCGGTCGCCGCTACCTGCTGATCGACGGCAACTCGCTCACGTACCGGGCGTTCTTCGCGCTGCCCACCGACCTGGCCACGGCCTCGGGGCAGGTCACCAACGCGGTGTACGGGTTCACGTCGATGCTCATCAACATGCTGCGCGACCACCCCAGCGACGCCGTGGTGGTGGCCTTCGACCGGCCCGAGCCGACGTTCCGCCACGAGCGGGTCACCGACTACAAGGCCGGCCGGGCCGAGGCGCCCGACATCCTCCGCCAGCAGATGGGGCTGGTGCGCGAGGTCATCAAGACCCTCGGCATCACCATGGTCGAGAAGCCGGGCTTCGAGGCCGACGACATCATCGCCACGCTCGCCTGCGAGGCCGCGGCGGCGGGCGACGACGTCATCATCGTCACCGGCGACCGCGACGTGTACCAGCTGGTCGCCGACCCCCACATCAAGGTCCTCTACAACAAGCGGGGCGTCTCCGACTACGCCCTCTACGACGAGGCCGGCATCCTCGAGCGCTGCGGCGTGGCCCCCGAGAAGTACGTCATGTACGCGGCGATGCGGGGCGACACC
Source organism: Acidimicrobiales bacterium (assembly GCA_035764875.1). Classification (GTDB taxonomy): domain Bacteria; phylum Actinomycetota; class Acidimicrobiia; order Acidimicrobiales; family Salinilacustritrichaceae; genus Salinilacustrithrix. The sequence continues at coordinate 21,880 of DASTYO010000184.1, forward strand.
AGCGACAACCTGCCCGGCGTCCCCGGCGTGGGCGAGAAGACGGCGGCCAAGCTGCTCGACAAGTACGGCGACCTCGACGGCATCTTCGCCCACCTCGACGAGCAGACCCCCAAGCTGCGGGAGAACCTGGCCGCCCACGAGGAGGTCGTGCGGGAGAACGCCGTCGTCATGGAGCTCATCCGCGACGTCGACCTCTCCGAGGAGCTGCCCGGCGGCCTCGAGGACGTGGCGATGGAGGACATCGACGCCGACGAGCTGAAGCGGCTGTTCGACTTCCTCGAGTTCCACTCGCTGTTCGACCGGCTCACCGAGGCCCTCGGCCGCGACCTGGGTGGCATGCGCCAGACCGAGGTCATCGAGGCCGAGGTGGTCGACGGCACGCTGCCGACCGACGCGGTGGCCGCGCTGGCCCGCATCGCACCCGACACGGCCGGTGTCGACCCCGAGCTGACGCTCGGCGTGGCCGGGGCCTTCGGGGCCGACGGCGCGCTCGACGGGCTGGCCGTCGTCCTCGACGAGGCCGTGGCCGACGTGCTGTGGCTGCCGGTCGACGTGCTGGGCGACGAGTCGGTGCAGGCCGCGCTGAAGCCGGTGCTCGACGGCCGGCGGCTCGCCGTCCACGACGCCAAGCCGCTGCTGAAGGCGCTGTGGGGGCTCGACCTCGACCTCGGCGGCCTGACCATCGACACCACCCTCGCCGCCTACCTGCTCGACCCGGCCGAGTCCTCGTACCGGCTGGCCGACCTGCTCCAGCGCTACGCCCGCCTCGAGCTGCCCGACGACGGGGGCGTGCCCGAGGGTCAGCTCGACCTCGGCGTCGACGGCGAGGAGCCGGTGCCGCTCGGCCTGCTCACCGCCCGGGCCGCGCTCGGCACCCGCAAGCTCGCCGTGCCGCTCCTCGACGCCATCGACGCCCAGGGCCTGCGCTGGCTCAACGACGAGCTCGAGACCCCGCTGGTCCGGGTGCTGGCGAAGATGGAGGTCGTCGGCGTCCGGGTCGACACCGAGGTGCTCACCCGCCTGCGCGACCGCCTCACCTCCGAGTGCGACCGGCTGCGCGAGCAGATCACCGAGGACGCCGGCCACCCGTTCAACGTCAACTCCACCAAGCAGATGCGCGAGGTGCTCTTCGACGAGCTCGGCCTCACGCCCCAGAAGAAGACGAAGACCGGCTACTCCACCGACGCCCAGCAGCTCGAGAAGATGCGGGACCAGCACCCGATCATCGAGCACATCCTCGCCTACCGCGAGGTCGAGAAGCTGCGGTCCACCTACGGCGTGTCGCTGCTCGCCGACGTGCGCGCCGACGGCCGCATCCACGCCACGTTCAACCAGACGGTGGCCCGCACGGGCCGGCTGTCGTCCGACAACCCGAACCTGCACAACATCCCGGTGCGCACCGAGACCGGCCGCGAGTTCCGCGAGGCGTTCATCCCGGCCGATGGCTGCAAGCTCCTGGTCGCCGACTACAACCAGATCGAGCTGCGCTGCATCGCCCACCTCGCCGAGGACCCGGGGCTCATCGACGCGTTCGAGTCCGGCACCGACATCCACACCGAGACCGCGGCCCGGGTGTTCGGCGTCGAGCACGGCGACGTGCAGCCCGACATGCGGGCCAAGGCGAAGATGGTCTCCTACGGGCTGGCCTACGGCATGGAGGCCTACGGCCTCGGCCAGCGGCTGAACATCCCCACGAAGGAGGCGGCGGTCATCCTCGACGCGTACTTCGCGGCCTTCCCCAACGTGCACGCCTACATGGACCGGGTCGTGCAGGAGGCGCGGGAGCGGGGGTACACCGAGACGTTGTTCGGCCGCCGGCGCCAGATCCCCGAGCTCTCCTCGAACAACATCCGGATCCGCCAGGCGGGGGAGCGGCAGGCCATGAACGCCGGCATCCAGGGCCTGGCCGCCGACATCTTCAAGGTGGCGCTCGTGCACCTCGACCGGGCCATCGACCGCGAGGGCCTGCAGACCCGGGTCATCCTCCAGGTCCACGACGAGATCATCTGCGAGGTCCCCGAGGCCGAGTGCGACGTCGCCGGCCCCCTCGTCGAGGCCGAGATGAAGGGCGCCGCCGACCTGCGGGTGCCCCTCGAGGTCAACCTCGCCTTCGGCGACTCCTGGGCCGCCGCCAAGTAGGAAGCGCCGGTGGCGGGCGACCCCCCTTCGAAGCTGGACGCGGATCCTGCGCACCCCCATCTGGAACTGGACGCGGATCCTGCGCACCCTCGTTCGAAACTGGACGCGGATGCTGCGCACCCTCGTTCGAAACTGGACGCGGATCCTGCGCACGACGAGTCCGGCCGGTGGTTCCGACCGCTGGCCGACCACATGCAGGAGACCTACCTGCGCTACTCGTTCACCAAGGGCACCGAGCAGGAGGTCGAGTTCCTCGTCGACGCCCTCGCGCTGCGGCCGGGCATGCGCCTGCTCGACGCCGGGTGCGGTCCGGGGCGCCACGTCCGAGCGACGACGACCCGGGGCATCGACGTCGTCGGCCTCGACCTGGCCGAGTCGTTCTGCAGCCTCGTCGCCCACGGCGACCCGCCGGCGCCGGCCGTCGTTGCCGACATCCGCTCGATCCCGGTGGCGCCCCGCTTCGACGCCGTCATCTCCCTCTGCCAGGGCGGCTTCGGCCTGCTCGGCGGCCCCGGCGCTCCTGTCGACGCCGACGCCCGGGCGCTCCGTGAGCTCGCTTCGGCCCTGAAGCCGGGTGGCCGGCTGGCGGTGTCGGCGTTCTCGTCGTACTTCCAGGTCCGGTTCCAGGCCGGGGAGGGCGGAGACTTCGACGCCGACGCCGGCGTGATGCACGAGCGCACGGCCGTCAAGGACGCCACCGGGAAGGATCTGGACGCGGATCTGTACACGACTGGGTTCACGCCCCGAGAGCTGCGGTTGCTGGCGTCCGCCGCCGGCCTCGAGGTCGAGGCGGTGTGGTCGGTCGAGCCCGGCGACTACGCCGCCCGCCCGCCCGACATCGAGCATCCCGAGTTCCTGCTCATCGCCCGCAAGCCTCCGGTGTGAGCCGGACCGCGACGCAGCCGGGGAGCTCCCGCGATCACGAGGCGATCAGAGCGCTGCGACCACCAGCTGGGTGACCGTCAGCGCGGTGATGGACCCGACGAGGCCGAGCATCATCGTGCGCGTCTGCTGGCTGGTCATGTCCCGTGCCTCGATCCTGAGCTCGGCCATCTCGGTCCTGAGCTCGGTGCGCAGCTCGGCCACCTCCGTCTTGAGGTCCGCACGCAGCTCGGCCATCTCGGCTCGCAGCCCCGCGCCGAGGAGCGCGATGTCGTCCTTCGTGGCGAGGAGCTGCGGATCCGGTGGGAGTGCCTTGATCATGAGTTCGGCGAAGCGCTCGCTGACGTCTCACTTGGCGAGCTCGTAGAGCTCGTGCGTTCGGGCTCGGTCATGGACATGCTCGTCTCCGTTGGTCGGAGGTTCGGGCGGTCCGTGCGCCGAGTGTTCGGACGTCGAGAGCGTACCGCTGCCCCGCTGACAGGCGCTGAGCTGGGCGTCGCTTCCTGCGGCCACCGGGAGTACTGTCGCCGTCACAACGGGCACGTGGTGCGAACGAAGGGGGCGTGGCTGTGATGCGGGCACTTCGGGGCGTTCTCGCCCTCATGTTGCTGCTGTCGATCGTGACGATCGGGACGTCGGCGGCAGGCGCCGACTCGAGCGGCCAGACGACGTTCATCGTCACCCTCCGGGACGGCAACCCGCGCGCGGTCGCGGCCGAGCACGCGCAGCGCTACGGCGCCGACATCGAGTTCGTCTACGAGCACGCGCTCCAGGGCTATGCGGCCCGGGTCTCGGAGGCCCGCATCGGTGAGCTGGCCCGGGACGGCCGCGTGGCCCGCATCGAGCGGGACCAGGTCGTGCAGGCCGTCGGTGAGCAAACCGGGGTTACGTGGGGCCTCGATCGGATCGACCAGCGGGCGCTGCCCCTGTCGACGACCTACACGTACAACGCCTCCGGCGCCGGCGTGACGGCGTACATCATCGACACCGGCATCCGGACCTCGCACACGGACTTCGGCGGCCGAGCCCGTGACGGCTACGACGCCGTCGACCGCTCGCTCCCTGCCGCCGACTGCAACGGCCACGGCACCCACGTCGCCGGCACGGTCGGCGGCACCACCTACGGCGTCGCCAAGGGCGTCGCCCTCGTGGCGGTGCGGGTGCTGGACTGCCAAGGGAGCGGCACCTGGTCGGGTGTCATCGCCGGCATCGACTGGGTCACCGGCAACGCAGCGAAGCCCGCCGTCGCCAACATGAGCCTGGGCGGCGGCGCCAGCGCGTCGGTGGACGACGCGGTGCGCCGCTCGATCACCTCGGGGGTCAGCTACGCCGTCGCGGCCGGAAACGGCAACCAGGCGGGCATCGCCCAGGATGCGTGCGGCTACTCGCCGGCCCGGGTCGCCGAGGCGATGACCATCGGCGCCACGACGAAGACAGACGCCAAGACGAGCTGGTCGAACTACGGCAGCGGCGTCGACTGGTTCGCTCCCGGCTACCAGATCACCTCGGCCTGGTACACGAACGACACGGCGACGAACACCATCAGCGGCACATCGATGGCGACGCCGCACACGGCGGGGGCGGCGGCGCTCTACCTGGAGAGCAACAGGTCGGCCAGCCCGGCAGCGGTCAGCTCCGCGCTGCTGGCCGCGAGCACGAAAGGCATCGTCACGTCATCGAACACGGCGAACAACCACCTCCTGTACATGCGGGACTTCCAGGGCAGCACGACGTCGCCGCCCCCGCCGCCTCCTGCGCAGCCCACGATCTCGGGATCGTGCAGCAAGACGACCTGCACCTTCGATGCCGTGCCCGACGTGTCGGCCGCGACCTGGACGTTCGGTGATGGCTTCGGGGCCGTCGGTGACCCCGTCACTCACTCGTACGCGGGCGGAACCACCTACGTGGTCGAGCTGTTCAGCGACGGCACCTCGCTCGACACCGCCACCGTCGACTGCAGCAAGACGCGCCGCAAGAGCTTCCACTGCTCGGTCTCCGGCTGACCCCGTCGCCACTGGGCGATCTGCCGGCACCGCTGCTACCGTGGCCCGTTGGTCTGTCGCGCTCCCGCGCCCCAGACCTTGTCCGGAAAACCCAACGCGACCGAGTTAGAAGAACCCTT
>DASTYO010000185.1:0-24237 GCA_035764875.1 Acidimicrobiales bacterium
CGACCTCCCGGGGCGCCTTCCCGGCGAAGGCGCGGGCGTGCGTGCCCTCGAGGATGATGCCCAGCCGGTAGGCGGCGAGCACGTGGTACCAGTCGACGTCGTCGGCCGGCCGCCCGGTCGCCTCGACGTAGCGGGCCACCAGCTCCGAAGGGGCCGGGAGGTCCCCGATGCCGGCGCCCACCGCACCCGCGGGTGCGCCGCCCGCGGTGCTCGCGGGCCACGTGGCGAGGAGGTGGCCGAGGTCGAGCAGGGGGTCGCCGATGGTGCACAGCTCCCAGTCGACGATGGCCGCCACCTCGGGCCCGTCGGGGCGCACGAGCACGTTGGCGAAGTGGAAGTCACCGTGGATGATGCCGGGCTCCCACGAGCCGGGCCGGTGCCGGTCGAGCCACGCCGACACGTCGTCGAGCCCGGGGATGTCCGGACCCGGGTAGCCGTCGAGCTCGGCGTAGGAGTCGAGCTGGCGCCGCCAGCGACCGACCTGGCGCTCGAGCCACCCGTCGGGCCGCCCGAGGTCGCCGAGGCCGACGGCCTCGTGGTCGACGCGGGCGAGGGCGGCGATGGCGTCGACCATCGAGAACCCCATCGCCCGACGCATCGCCGGATCCGAGCGGTGGGGTTCGGGCAGGCCGGCCGCCGGGTTGAAGCCCTCGATCGGCTCCATCAGGTAGAAGGCGGCCCCGAGCACGTCGGTGTCGGCGCACGCCGCGACCAGTCCGGGGTGGGGGACGCCGGAGCCGGCCAGAGCGGCGAGCACCCGCGCCTCGCGCCGCATCGTCTCGTCGGAGTTCGCGCGCTTGTGCACGGGCGGCCGGCGCAGCACCACGTCGAGCCGGCCCCGGCGGAAGCGCACCAGCACGTTCTGCGTGCCCCCCGACAGCTGGCGCACGTCGTCCAGCGGCCCCGACCCGAGGCCTTGCTCGTCCATCCAGGCGCGGAGGGCGTCGAGGTCGACCCCGGGTGGCTGCTCGCTCGTCATGTGGCCACTGTGTAGCGTCCCTCGGCCATGACGACGGACACGACGATCAGGGGGACGGTCGCCGAGGGCTTCGAGCCGGTGCGCGAGGCGTTCGCTGCGAACTTCACCGACCACGGCGAGCTCGGCGCCGGCGTGGCCGTGTACGTCGACGGCGAGCTCGTCGTCGACCTGGTGGGCGGCGTGGCCGACCCGGTGAACCAGACCCCGTACGGCACCGACGCCCTGCAGGTCGTGTTCTCCACCACGAAGGGTGCGGCGGCGATGTGCGCCCACCTGCTCGCGCAGCGGGGCCAGCTCGACCTGGAGGCCCCGGTCACCGACGTGTGGCCCGAGTACGGCCAGGCCGGCAAGGCGGGCACCACGATCGCCATGCTCCTCGACCACCAGGCCGGCGTCCCCGTGGTCGACGACCCGCCGTCGCTCGCCCAGGTCCTCGAGGTCGATCCCATCGTCGAGGCGCTCGCCGCCCAGCGGCCGCTGTGGGAGCCGGGCAGCGCGCACGGCTACCACGCACTCACCTACGGCTGGCTGGTCGGCGAGGTCGTGCGGCGGGTCGACGGCCGCTCGCTCGGGCGGTTCTTCGCCGACGAGATCGCCGGCCCGCTCGGGCTCGACTTCTGGATCGGCCTGCCCGAGGAGCAGCAGGACCGCGTGGTGCCGCTCGTGGCCGCCCGGCCCAGCGCCGACGACTTCGACCCGTCCCGGCTCCACCCGGAGGTGCTGCCGCTCCTGCAGGACCTGGCCGGGGCGTTCCTCGACCCGCAGAGCCTCACGAACCGGGCGCTCATGCTCGACGGCCGGTTCCTGCTCGGCGGCGGCCGACTCGCCTGGAACCTGCCCGAGGTGCGGGCCTCGGAGATCCCGGCAGCCAACGGCGTCACGAACGCCCGCTCGCTGGCCAAGCTCTACGCCGCCTGCGTCGGCGAGGTCGACGGCGTGCGCCTCCTCGACGAGGGCACGGTGGAGGCGGCCACGGCCGAGCGCAGCAGCGGGCGCGACCGCGTCCTGGTGCTGCCCACCCGCTTCGGGCTCGGCTTCATGCTCGACTCCGTCTTCGCCCCGCTCCTCGGCGCCCAGAGCTTCGGGCACCCGGGCGCCGGCGGCTCGCTCGGCTTCGGCGACCGCGAGCACGGGGTCGGCTTCGGCTACGTCATGAGCAAGATGAGCGCCAGCCTGTCGAACGACCCCCGCACGGCCGGGCTCATCGACGCCCTCCGCGGCTGCCTCGGGGCGTAGCGCCGAGGTCTGGTTCGCCGCCCCGGTGGGCATGGCCGGGGGGCATGCACGACGACACCGGCCACCAGGACGATGGGTCCCGGCCCACGGGGCTCGGCCCTGCGCCCCAGGGCATCGGCGTGGCCCAGGTCGTCGCCGTCCCCGCGCTGCGGGCCTGGACCGTGCGGGTCACCGTGCCCCACGCCGACGGCGCCGTGTCGGGCTGGGCTCCCGAGGTGTTCTGGTCACCGGTCGCGGCCGAGGGCTGGATGGCCGCCCGGGCCCGTCGCCAGCTGCGCCCCGCCGTGCGCGAGTGCCTCCACGGCCCGCACGACCTGGCCTACGCCGCCGTCCTCGACGACCAGGGCACCGAGCTGCTGGTCAGCGCCCCGCTGCGCCGGGTGAAGGCGGCGGGCGTCGCCGCCCTGCTCGCCGCTGAGCTGCGCGGCCGCGCCTGACGTCGGCGGCTACGGCGTCGCCGTCGCCCGGGACGCCGCCACGGCGTCCCGCACCGCCTGGGCGACCTCGGCCGCCGAGGCGCCGGGGCCGAGGATGGCCGCCACGCCGGCGTCGCGGAGGGGCTGGAGGTCGTCGTCGGGGATGATGCCGCCGATGATGACCGGGATGTCGAGGTCGGCCTCCCGCAGGGCTTCCACCATCCGGGGGGCCAGGGTCATGTGGCTGGCGTTGTGCAGCGACAGGCCGACGGCGTCGGCGTCCTCCTGGATGGCGGCAGCCACCACCATGTCGGTGGTCTGGCGCAGACCGAGGTAGATGACCTCGATGCCGGCGTCGCGCAGCATGCGGGTGACGACGCGCAGGCCGCGGTCGTGGCCGTCGAGACCGAGCTTGGCGAGGACGATGCGGATCTGGGGTTCGCTCACGGTGCTGTCCTCGCTCAGATGACCGGGGTCTCGGTGTAGCGGCCGAACTCGGACTCGAGGGCCCGGACGACCTCCTCCAGGGTGGCGTAGGCCCCCACGGCGTCGATGAAGGCGGGCATCAGGTTGGCCGTCGGGTCGGCGGCGTCGGCCCGCACCCGGGCGAGCGCGGCGTCGACGGCCGCATCGTCACGGTCCTGCTTCACGGCGGCGAGCCGCTTGCGCTGCAGGTCCTCGACGGAGGGGTCGATGCGGAGCAGGTTCTGCTCGGACTCCTCGTTGCCGTCGGTGAACGCGTTGACGCCGACGATGATGCGCTGGCCGGCGTTGACCTCGCGCTGGAACCGGTAGGAGGCCTCGGCGATCTCGCCCACGAACCACCCGTTGTCGATGCCGGCGTAGACGCCCTCGAGGATGGAGCCGTCGCCGAGCTCGTCGAGGTGGGCGAAGACGGCCTCGGCCTGGCGCTCCATCTCGTCGGTCATCCACTCCACGTAGGGGGCGCCGCCGAGCGGGTCGGCGACGTTGGCCACGCCGGTCTCGTGGGCGACGATCTGCTGCGTGCGCAGGGCGATGCGGGCCGCCTGCTCGGTGGGCAGGGCGAGGGCCTCGTCGTAGGAGTCGGTGTGCAGCGACTGCGTGCCGCCGAGCGCCGCCGACAGCGCCTGGATGGCCACCCGGGCGATGTTGTTGCGGGGCTGCTGGGCCGTGAGCGACACGCCGGCCGTCTGGGTGTGGAACCGCAGCATGTGCGACTTCGGGCTCTGCGCCCCGTAGCGCTCCTTCATCCACCGGGCCCAGATGCGCCGGGCGGCCCGGAACTTGCCGATCTCCTCGAAGAAGTCGGAGTGGGCGTTGAAGAAGAACGACAGCCGGGGGGCGAAGTCGTCGACGTCCAGGCCGGCGGCCACGGCGGCCTCGACGTACGCGAACCCGTTGGCGAGCGTGAACGCCAGCTCCTGGGCAGCCGTCGAGCCCGCCTCGCGGATGTGGTAGCCGGACACCGACACGGGGTGCCAGCGGGGCATCTCCGCGCTGGTGAACCGCATCAGGTCGGTGATGAGCCGGACCGACGGCCGGGGCGGGAAGATGTACTCCTTCTGCGCCTGGTACTCCTTGAGGATGTCGTTCTGGATGGTGCCCGACAGCGCCGCCCGCTCGACGCCGGCCTTCTCGGCCACCGCGATGTACATGGCCATGACGATGGGGGCGGGCCCGTTGATGGTCATCGACGTCGACACCGACCCGAGGTCGATGTCGGCGAACAGGTCCTCCATGTCGGCGAGGGTGTCGACGGCCACGCCGGCCCGGCCGACCTCGCCGAGCGCCCACTCGCTGTCGGAGTCGCGGCCCATGAGGGTGGGCATGTCGAAGGCGGTGGACAGCCCGGTGCCGCCGTGGCGCAGCAGCTCCTTGAACCGGGCGTTGGTGTCCTCGGCGGTGCCGAAGCCGGCGAACATGCGCATGGTCCACAGGCGGGACCGGTACATCGAGGCGTGGATGCCCCGGGTGAAGGGGTACTGGCCCGGGTAGGGGCCGTCGCCGTAGACGGGGTCGACCTCGACGCCGGACATCGTGGTGAACGCCACGTCCCGGAGCGGGGCCTGCTCGTAGGCCGCCTGCCAGGCGGCGCGGTACTCGTCCTGTGCGTCGTTGTGGTCGCCCACGGTGTCCCCTCGGTGGCTCCGGCGTTTGCTTTGACGTCAAACGATCTCGCCGTAGTGTATCGACGGTGGCGCTCGAGTTCGATCCCGTCGAGGAGGCAGCCCGCAACTGGCGGCGCCACCGGTGGCCCGCCGTGCCGGCCATGGCGGCGGCGACCTCGATCACCCGGGCCCACCAGGTCCTCCTGCGTCGCATCGACGAGGCGCTCGCCCCGTTCGGGCTGACCTTCTCCCGCTTCGAGGCGCTCGCGCTGCTGCACTTCTCCCGCCGTGGTGCGCTGCCGCTCGGGAAGGTGGGGGAGCGGTTGCAGGTGCACCCGGCCAGCGTCACCAACACGGTCGATCGCCTCGAGCGCGACGGCCTCGTGCGCCGACAGCCCCACCCGGACGACCGGCGCGCCACCCTGGCTGCCATCACCGACGAGGGCCGCGACCTGGTCGAGCGGGCTGCCAAGGCGCTGGGTGCCATCGACTTCGGCCTGGCCGGCGACGCCGACGTCGCGCCCGTCGACCACCGGGCCATCGTGGCCGCCCTCGCACCGGTGCGCCGCAACGCCGGCGACTTCTGAACGCTTCCGAACGCGCAGATCGACCACCGGAGGTCGATCTGCGCGTCAGGAACGGGGCTGCTACGGGGTGACGATGGGGAACATGCGGGCGAAGGTGTCGACCGCGCCCGCGAGGGTGCGCAGGGCGCCCACGTCGCCCTCGACCCTGAGGCTGCCGTCGGCGACGGCCGCATCGACGTCGAGGGCGCGATCCACGAGCGCCACCAGCGCGTCGGTCGTGCCGGTGACCCGGGCGTCCGCCTCCGGAGCGGCGCGGCCGGGGGAGTGGAACAGGGTGCGGTTCGACACGCCGACGACGTGGACCTCGTGCCGGTCGGTGAGGCGCCACTCCAGGGTGAGCGCCACGCCGCCGAGGTCCTCGGCCCGCAGCCGGACCCCCAAGGCATCGAACAGCATCGTGGTGGTCATGCCCGGGGCGAACCCGCCAAGGGTGGCCTGGCCGAGGTCGAAGGTGCCCGTGCGCAGCTCCTGGGCGCCGGTCAGGTAGAAGTTCCGCCACGGCGCCGACTCGGCGGCGAAGCCGAGCTGCTGGAGCACCCGGGCCAGCAGCTCCTTGGCCTCGACGTGCTCCGGGTCGGCGAAGACGGCGTGGTCCAGCACCTGGGCGAGCCAGCGCAGGTCCTCGTGCGCAGGATCCGCGTCCAGATCCTGTCGGGCCCGGTCGACGACGGCCTCGATGCCGCCCATCCAGTCGACCGTCCGTGTGGCGGTCTCGACGGGTGGGAGCGGGTGGAGGCGGGCCGGGTGGCCGTCGAACCAGCCGAGGTAGCGCTGGTACACCGCCTTCACGTTGTGGTTCACCGTGCCGTAGTAGCCGCGGACGTGGTGCACGCCGTCGAGCTCGGGCAGGTCGGTGAACGCCTCGCGGTCGAGGCGCTCGGCGATCTCCGCCGCCGTCAGGCCGTGGTTGGCGAGCCGCATCGTCTGGTCGTGCAACCAGCGGTACAGGTCGCGCTGCTGCTCGAGGAAGCCCCGCACGTCGTCGGCGCCGAACCGGGGCCAGTGGTGGCTGGCGAAGCACGTGTCGCTGCGGTCGGCGAACAGGTCGATGGCCTCCTGCACGTACCGGCTCCAGGCCAGGGCGTCGCGCACCTGGGCGCCCCGCAGCGTGTACAGGTTGTGCATCGTGTGCGTGCAGTTCTCGGCCATGCACAGCAGGCGCAGGTCGGGGAAGTGGAAGTTCATCTCCGCCGGCGCCTCCGTGCCGGGCGTGAGCTGGAACACGATGCGGACGCCGTCGATCACCCGCTCGGTCCCCGTCTCGGTGATCTCCTCGGTGGGCGGGATGAGCCCCACCGTGCCGAGCGGCGTGGCCTTGCCGAGGCCGGCGTCGACCTGGCCCTCGGGGCCGGTGGGCAGCAGCGGCCCGTACATGTACATGGCCCGCCGCACCATGGCGGGTCCGGCGATGACGTTCTCGCTGACCGCCTCCTGCAGGAAGCCCTCGGGCGCGAGGACTCGGCAGCGGCCGGCGGCGACGTCCGCCGCCGACGTCACCCCCTCGACCCCGCCGAAGTGGTCGATGTGGGAGTGCGTGTAGATCACGGCCACCACCGGGCGGGCGCCGAGGTGCTCCTCGACCAGCGCGCGGGCAGCGGCCGCCGTCTCGGCGGCGGTGAGCGGGTCGACCACGATCCAGCCGGTGTCGCCGGCGACGAAGGTGACGTTCGAGAGGTCGTAGCCCCGCACCTGCCACACACCGCCCCGGCCGTCGGCGTCGGGCGCCCGGACCTCGAACAGGCCGTGCACGCAGTTGAGCCGGGCCTGCCGCCACAGGTTCGGGTGCACGGTGCCGGGGGCCTCGGGCTCGTCGCGCAGGAAGTCGTAGCGGCCGACGTCCCAGATCGGACGGCCGTCCCGCTCGACGACGCCCGTGGGGTGGGCGGCGACGAAGCCGCGGGTGGCCCGCTCGACGTCGCCCGTCGGGTCAGGACCCGCGTCGGTGATCCAGGCCAGCTCGCTGCGCTCCATCGCCGCATGCTGCCAGGTCGGGGCACCGGACAGATGCGGCCGGTTGTCCGTGCCGCCCCTAGCCTCCCGGGCCGTGTCGACGGACGCCTGGATCACCGCCGCCACCCTCGCAGCCATGCTCGGCGTGCTGGCCGCCGACCGGGTGCCGCCGGCTGCCGTGGTGCTCGCGGCGACGTTCACGCTCCTGCTCACCGACGTCATCGACAGCGAGGCGGCGCTCGCCGGCTTCTCGAACCCGGCGCCGATCACCGTGGCCGCGCTGTACGTCCTCGCCCGCGCCGCCCAGAAGACCGCCCTGCTGTCGTCGCTCACGACGCGGGTGCTGGGCGACGGGAGCCAGCGGCGGGCGCTCGCCCGGCTGGCCGTGCCCACCGCGGCGGCGTCGACGGTGTTCAACAACACGCCGTTGGTGGCGATGCTCATCCCCGACGTGCAGTCGTGGTGCCGGGCCCGGGGCGTCTCGCCGTCGCGGTTCCTGCTCCCGCTGTCGTACGCCACCATCCTCGGCGGCGTGGTGACCGTGCTGGGCACGAGCACCAACCTCGTCATCTCGGGCCTGCTCGACGCGCGCACCGGCGAGCCCCTCGGCATCTTCGAGATCACCCCGATCGGCGGGGTGGTCGCCCTGGCCGGGCTGCTCGTGCTCGTGGTCGCGGGCCCGCGCCTCCTGCCCGATCGCCTGTCCGCACCGGAGCAGGCCGAGGCCCAGTCCCGCGAGTTCACGATGGACATGGAGGTGGTCCCCGGGGGGCCCCTCGACGGGCGCACCGTGGCCGAGGCCGGGCTGCGCGAGCTGGAGGGCGTGTTCCTCGTGAGCATCGACCGGGGCGGACACCTCGTCTCGCCCGTCGCGCCGGACCGCCGCATCGACGAGGGCGACGTGCTCACCTTCGTGGGCAAGGTCGACCAGGTGGTCGACCTCCAGCGCATCCGCGGGCTGCGCTCCACCGAGGAGAAGCACCTGATCGCCCTCGACAGCCCGCGCCAGGCGTTCTTCGAGGCGGTGGTCGGGCGGTCGTCGCCGCTTGTCGGCAAGACCCTCCGCGAGGCCGAGTTCCGGGGCACCTACCAGGCCGCCGTCCTGGCGGTGCACCGGGCGGGGCACCGCATCGACGCCAAGCTCGGTGACGTGCGGCTCCGCCACGGCGACACCCTGCTGCTCGTCGCCGGTCCCGACTTCCGCCGCCACTGGGGTGACCGCCCCGACTTCCTGCTCGTGGCCCGCCTCGGCGCCGAGCCGGCCATGGCCACGAGCAAGGCGCCGCTCGTCGGTGCCGTCACCGCGCTCATCATCGGGCTCGCCGCGCTCGAGGTCCTGCCCATCCTCGAGGGGGCGCTGGTGGGCGCCGCGGTGCTCATCCTCGGCCGGGTGCTCACCTTCGGCGAGGCCCGCGACGCCATCGACCTCGACGTCGTGCTCCTCATCGGCGCCGCGTTCGGGCTCGGCGCGGCCATGGAGGGCTCCGGGCTCGCGACCGAGGTGGCCGACGTGCTCATCTCGACCTTCGACGGGTTCGGCGACGCCGGCGTCGTGTTCGGGATCACCCTGGCCACGGTGGTGCTGACCGAGGTGGTCACCAACAACGCGGCCGCGGTCGTGATGTTCCCCATCGCCATCGCGGCCGCCCAGTCGACGGAAGTCGACCCCCGCACGATGGCCATCGCGGTGGGGGTGGCGGCCTCCGCGTCGTTCCTCACCCCGATCGGCTACCAGACGAACACGATGGTGTACGGGCCGGGCGGCTACCGGTTCACCGACTACGCCCGGGTCGGCTTCCCCGTCACGGTTTCGACACTCGCCGCCGTGACGACCTCGGTCCTCCTGCTCGGCTGACCAGCGCCGACCTCCGTGTGACGCCTGGCTCGTGCACGCGTTCCCGTGTTTGTGTCGAACTGGTGACGGCCCTAGTGTTACGGATCCGTGACGGCAGCAGCCTCGCTGCAGCGCCGCTCACGAGGCCCCCGTCGCCGACCCCACCGAGCCCATCGCACGCCACCTCGCCCCCAGCCCTCCCTGCGCCGAGACGACGTTCCGGCGCCGGCGCCTGGCCACCCTGGCCGGGTTCCTCGGAGTGGTGCTCGCCGTGGCGCCGTTCGTCGGTGGCGGTGACGACGCCGTCCCGGTGACGACGGAGGCAGCCGGGTCGATGACGGTGCGAGCCGCCTCGGTCGGCTCGCCCACCGCCGTGCGCGAGCTGCTGTCGGAGACGACCTCCACCCTGGTGGCGGCCACGGGCGCCACCACCACGTCGACCTCCACGACCACGTCGACGACCTCGTCCACGAGCTCGACGTCGACCTCCACCACCGAGGCCCCGACGTCGACGACGGCGCCGGCCCCGACGACCACCGCAGCGCCCACCACCACGGCGGCGCCCGCCACGACGGCGGCGCCCACCACCACGGTGCACCGGCACCCCACCACGACCACCACGACGCAGCCGCCGGCGACCACGACCACCACGGCGGCGCCGAGCACGACCAGCAGCAGCGACGGCGGGTACGCCTACGACGACCCGCGCAGCACCCAGGTCTGGTACGACCTGGCCGAGTGCGAGTCGGGCGGCAACTGGTCGATCGACACGGGCAACGGCTACTACGGCGGCCTCCAGTTCTCCCTCCCCACGTGGGAGTCGGTCGGCGGCACGGGCTACCCGCACGAGCACCCGGCCCAGACCCAGATCGAGATGGGCCGCCGGCTCCAGGCCCGGCAGGGGTGGGGCGCCTGGCCGCACTGCTCCGAGGAGCTCGGACTCCGCTGACGTCGCGGCGGTACGCTCCGTTGCGTGGTGGCGTCGCCGCGGGACGAGCGGGCTCTGACCGCGGCTGACCGGCCGCAGCGGCGCGCCCAGACCTGGCTGTTCACGCTCGCGCTCGTCGCCCTCGTGGCCGGCACCGTGGTCGGCGTGCTCCTCGCCCGGCACCGGGCGCTCGAGTCGGTCGAGCGGCGCGCCGAGGAGGCCGCCGCCCGGGCGGCGGCGCTCGTCGAGACCGAGCTGGCGCGCGCCCTGTCCGGCCTCAGCGGCGCCAGCGCCCTCGTCGCGCCGGACGGGGGCCTCGACACCGAGGCGTTCGCCGGCTTCGCCGCCGACCTGCTCGACACCGGCGAGGTCGGCACCCTGCTGCTCGCGGGGGTCGAGGGAGGAGGTGCCGAACCGGCCCGCTACCCGGTGCTCGCCGTCGCCTCGGCGGCCGATGCGCCGTCGCGGGTCGGGGACGACCTCGGGGAGGATCCCACCCGCCGCGCGGCGCTCCGGTTGGCGCTGCGCAGCCAGGGACCCGCGGTGAGCCGACCCCTCGAGCTGCTGGTGACGGGCGAGCAGGGCATCGCGGTCCTCCGGCCTCTCCTGGACCGCTCGGGCCCGCAGCCGGTGGTGCGGGGCCTGGTGGCCACCGGCATCCCGCTGGCCCGCCTCGACGGTGCGCTGCAGGAGGCGGTGGGCGCCGACGCCGAGGTCGCCCTGGTCGACGGCGAGACGCTGGTGGTCGGC
Source organism: Acidimicrobiales bacterium (assembly GCA_035764875.1). Classification (GTDB taxonomy): domain Bacteria; phylum Actinomycetota; class Acidimicrobiia; order Acidimicrobiales; family Salinilacustritrichaceae; genus Salinilacustrithrix. The sequence continues at coordinate 10,771 of DASTYO010000185.1, forward strand.
CCGACCTTCGAGCGCCGGGCCAAGATCGCCGCCGCTGACGTCGACGTGCCGGGCCAGCGCTGGACCGTGTCGGCCCGGCACACCGGCGACCCCGACTTCACCGTCGCCTGGCTGCTCGCGGTGGGCGGGACGGCCGCCATCCTGACGATGGCCGCCCTGCTGCTGGTCACCGTCCGCCACCAGCGCCGCCTGGCCGCCGCCAACGCCGCGCTGGCCCGGGGTCAAGAGCGCTCCCGGGCCGGGCAGGAGGTGGCCGGGCGCCTCGCCCGCGCCCTGAGCGGCAGCGACGTGGCCGGGGCCCTGTTCGACCACCTGCCCGCGGCGGTGGGCGCCCGGTCGGTGGTGATCGCCACGATGGACCGGGGCGGCGTGCTCCGGGTGCTGGGCCGCGACGACACCCCCGATGCCGAGCACCCGGTGCTGGGCCGGCCCGTGCCCGGCTCGGTGGTCGACGCGGTGCTCGGCCATCGTGAGCCGGCCTGGCTGGTCTCACCGCTCGGCTGGCGAAACGACGAGCTCACCACCAGCCTCGCCGCCGGCGGCAGCGCCCTCGCCGTGCTGCCCCTGGCCGCCGAAGACGTCGTGGGCGTCATCGCCGTGGCCTACCCGCAGTTCCACATCTTCGGTGACGACGAGCAGGCGCTGCTCCAGACCGTGGCCGTGCTGGCCGCCCAGGCGCTCGCCCGGGGCCGGCGCTACGACGCCGAGCACCACGCCGCCGTCGCGTTCCAGCGGGCCGCGCTGCCCGACGCCCTGCCCGACCTCCCCGGCGTCACGGTGGCCGCCCGGTACCGGCCGGCCACCCACGGGGCGACGGTGGGCGGCGACTGGTACGACGTGCTGCCCCTCGACGACGACCGCGTCCTGCTCGTGGTCGGCGACGTGGTCGGGCACGGCATGGAGGCCGCGGCGGCGATGGGGCGCCTGCGCACGGCGTTCCAGACCGTCGTGGCGTTCGACGACGACCCGGCCGCCGTGCTCCGGGCGGTGAGCCAGCAGGTCGACGCCATCCCCGACGCGTTCGCCGCCACCGTGCTCGCCGCCGTGGTCGACCTGCAGTCGGGAGAGATGCGCTGGTGCCGGGCCGGCCACCCGCCGCCGCTCGTGCTGTCGGAGTCCGGGCACGACCTGCTCGACGAGCCCGGGCTGCCGCCGCTCGGCGTGGCGCCCGACCTGGCGCCGCCGGTGCACTGCCGCAAGCTGGTGCCGGGGGAGCGGCTCGTCCTCTACACCGACGGCGTCGTCGAGCGCCGCGACGAGTCGCTCGACCGCAGCTTCCGGCGGCTCGGCGTCGTGGCCGAGCAGCTCGCCGACCTGCACCCCGAGGAGTTCTGCGATGCCCTCGTCGAGGCCATGGTGCCCGCCGACGAGCAGGCCGACGACCTCGCCGTCCTGGTCATGCGCTTCGAGGGCGCCTGAGCTCCGCGTACTGGTAGGTGCTCAGCGCCATCAGCAGCACGCCGTTCGGGATGTGCCAGGCCGTGGCCTCGGCCTCCTCCCGGCCCACGTAGCCGAGGCCGACCTGGGCGAAGGTGAGCATGCCGATGAGGGCGGCCACGGTGAGCTCGGCGGTCGTGGCCCGACGGGCGATGGCGAGGGCGAAGTTGGCGACGGCCAGGACGAAGACCGTGTTGCCGATCCAGCCGTGCAGCTCGATGTCCCACGAGCCGAGCGCCATCCAGCGACCGGCGATGAGGGCCATGACGAGGATGAGCACGGCGATGACGCCGGCGAGCGCGACCTGCACCCGCTGCATCGTGCGGGCGCGGCCGGCCGTGGTGGTGGAGGAGGCGGTCGTCATGGTCGTCAGCCTCGCGTGGCCGAACCCTCGAGCAGCGGCACCAGCCCGGCCTCGATGCGCTCGGTGACCTCCTCGACGGTGCCGGTGCCGTCGACCCGCAGCAGGATGCCGCGCGCCTCGTAGAACCCGACCAGCGGCGCGGTGTTCTCCTCGTACACGTGCAACCGGTTGCGGATCACGTCCTCGGTGTCGTCGCTGCGCCCGCTGTCCCGGCCCCGCTGCACGAGCCGGCGGACCAGCTCGTCCTCGGGGACCTCGAGCATGATCACGGCGTGGAACGTGCGGTGGTTCTGCTTGCCCCACTCGTAGGCGAAGCGGGCCTGGGTGAGCGTGCGGGGGAAGCCGTCGAGCAGGAAGTCCTGGAGGGGCTTGCCGTCGTTGCCGATGCGCCGCAGCACCATGTCGATGACCAGCTGGTCCGGGACGAGTCGGCCGGCGTCCATGTGCTCCTTGGCGGCCCGTCCGAGGTCGGTGCCGCGGGCGACGTGGTCGCGGAGCAGGTCGCCGGTGGCCAGGTGCGGGACCCCGTGCCGAGCGGCGAGGCGCTCCCCCTGGGTGCCCTTCCCGGCGCCGGGAGGGGCGAGCAGCAACGCTCGGAACACGGGTGTCTCCTGGTGGTTCGGTCGGTCCGGCGCGGCGAACGTAGCGCACCGGCCACAGCTCGACCGAGGGCGGGTGGTTCCCTCGGCGGAGCCCGTCCGGTGCCAGGATGACCGCCATGAGCACCCCGGAGACCGGCGCCGACGCCGCCCCGCAGACCATCGACGACCGCATCGGACGCCGCGGCGTGTGGTGGCCCACCGACGCGATGGGCGCCGCCGACGCGGCCGAGTACGCCGCCTGGCTGGAGTCGCTCGGCTACGGCGCCCTCTGGATCCCCGAGACGCTCGGCCGCGACCCGTTCGCCCACGCCGCCCACCTGCTCGCCCACACCTCCGAGCTGGTCATCGCCACGGGCATCGCCAACATCTTCAACCGGCACCCCGGCTCGATGCGCCAGGCCCAGATGACGCTGGCCGAGCAGAGCGGCGGCCGGTTCCTGCTCGGCGCCGGCGTGTCGCACGCGCCGATCGTCGCCGGCGTGCGCAAGCTCGACTACTCGAAGCCGCTCACGTCCATGCGCGAGCACCTGGCTGCGATGGCCGAGGCGATGTACCTGGCGCCGCAGCCGCCGGAGCCGCCGAAGACGGTCATCGCCGCGCTGGGCCCGAAGATGCTCGAGCTGGCGGCCACCGCCGCCGACGGCGCCCACCCCTACTGGACCACGCCGGAGCACACCGCCCAGGCGAAGGCGGTGCTCGGCGAGGGCAAGCTGCTGTGCGTCGAGCAGAAGGTGGTGCTCAGCACCGATCCCGCCGAGGCCCGGGCCACCGCCCGCCAGGCCCTCGCCGTGTACATCAGCCTGCCGAACTACTTCAAGAACTGGTTCCGCCTCGGCTTCGACGAGTCCGACCTCGCCGACGGCGGCTCCGACCGCCTCATCGACGCCCTGGTGCCGTGGGGCTCGGCCGAGCAGGTCGAGGACCGCCTGCAGGCCCACGTCGACGCCGGCGCCACCCACGTGTGCGTCCAGCCCCTCAAGCCGGGCGGTCGGATGGGCGAACCCGACCGGGAGGCGCTCGAGGCGCTCGCGCCCGGAACCTGATGGCTCGCAAGAAGGAGCGCATCCTCCTGGTGGACGCCGGCCTGGCCGCCGGCTGGCGGCGGGCCGTGCCCGACCTCGACCAGCTCGACGACGTCGTGGCCGCGGCGCGCCAGCAGGTGGCCGACACCGTGGTGCTGGCCGACGCCTCCCTGAAGTGGTCGCTGCCCGAGGACCAGCAGGAGCGCTTCGAGCGCTACCGGGGGACGGCCACGGTGCTCTGCGCGCCGGGCGGCACCCGGGGCGGCCACCACGCGTTCCTGGCGGCCGCGGCGCGCGCCGCGGCGAAGCGGGGGCGCGACGTGTGGGTGCTCTCCGGGCTCGACCTCGGCGACGGCCCGTGGCGCCTGGCGATGCTGCGCCGCCCCGACGGCCACTGGACCATCGAGCTCTCATAGCTGCGTGTTCCGTGGTCGCTGCCAGAAGCTTCTGGCAGCGACCACGGAACAGCTCACCCGTTCTTGGGGAGGTCCTTGAACGGCAGGACCTTGTCCTGGTTCGGCTCCTTGGGGAGGCCGAGGACGCGCTCGCCGATGATGTTCTTCTGGATCTGATCGGTGCCGCCGTAGATGGCGGGGCCGGGCGAGAACAGGGCCGCCTCGGTGAGCATCGGCAGGAACGGGTTGCCGGTGGCCCCGGCGACCTTCTTGGCCGAGTCGTGGTCGTAGCCGTGCAGCGTGGCGGCGGCGCCGACGATCTTCATGCCGGTGTCGCGGTTGACCCGCAGGATCTCCGACATCGACAGCTTCATGATGTTCGGCAGGCCGGGGATGTCCTTCTTGGCCGCCCGGGCCGCCTTGGCCCGCAGGTTGGTCATGCGGGCGAGCTCGTGGAGCGTGTGCAGGCGCATGAGGTCCTGGCGGGTGGGGCCGTCGTCGATCTTGCCGGTGGCCTTCGCCAGCTCGATGAGGGGCCTGGCGCCGCCGCGGCCGGCGCCGCCGGGGCCGCTGCCGCCACGCCGCTGGGCGGTCTCGCCGCGGACGAAGTCGCCGACCCGCTTCGTGAGGTCGCCGGCCACGGTGCCCGGGGAGGCCAGGGAGGCGGCCGCCGAGCCGCCGCCGGCGCCGAGGCCGGACCGCTCGTGCATGAGGGTGGTGTTGGCCACCCGCCAGCCGTTGTTCAGGCCGCCGATGACCCACTCGTCCGGGACGCGCACGTCGGACATGAACACCTCGTTGAACAGCGCCCGGCCGGTCATCTCCTTCAGGGGCCGCACGTCCATGCCGTCCTGGTGCATGTCGATGGCGAAGTAGGTGATGCCCTGGTGCTTGGGCTGCTCGGGGTCGGTGCGGGCGATGAGCATGCCCATGTCGGCGATGTGCCCGCCGGAGGTCCACACCTTCTGGCCGTTGACGATCCACTCGTCGCCGTCCTTGATGGCCTTGGCCTGGAGGCCGGCGAGGTCGGAGCCAGCGCCGGGCTCGGAGAACAGCTGGCACCACGCCCGCTGCCCGGTGACGATGTCCTTCACCAGGGTGCGCTTCTGCTCGTCGGTGCCGTGGTCGATGATGGTCGGCCCGGCCAGCAGCAGGCCGAGGCCGCCGGGGGCGGGGAGGGCGCCGAACTCGCCGATGCGGTTCTGGACGGCGACCGCCTCGGCCCGGTTCAGGTCCTTGCCGTACCACTCCTCGGGCCACATGGGCGCGCCCCAGCCGGACAGGCCCAGGCGGTTCCACCACTCCTCGACCGTGATGTCCGGGTCCCAGTTCTCGTTGAGCCACTGGTCGAGCTCGGCGATGATCTCGGCCTCGGAGCGGTCGGCGGTGCGGGGCGCGGTGTCCGTCATGCGCACCATCGAAGCCCCGACTTGACCCTGCGGTCAAGTCCCCGGCCGGGGCGTCGGCGTGGGGCACGATGGCGGCTGTGGCGACCCGCATCCTGACGTGGAACCTCCAGGGCCGCGAGCGCCCGCCGCTCGACGCCGTGGCGGCGGTCCTCGACGGCTTCCGCCCCGACGTGGTCGCCCTCCAGGAGGTGCAGCGCCCCCAGGCCCTCCGCCTCGCCCACCTGCTCGGGTGGCAGGCCACCTGGCGGTTCAAGCACTGGCCGCTCGTCGTCGCCCCCGAGGGCCTGGCCGTGCTGACGCCCGAGCCGGTCGCCGAGCTGCGCCACGCCACGCTCGCCGCCGGGCCCCGGTTCTGGTCCCACCGCCGGCGCGTCGCCCTGGCGGCGCACGTGGCCACGCCGGACGGGCCGCTCGTGGTCGTCGACGCCCACCTGGGCTCCGGCGTGGCGCCGGAGGAGCGGGTCCGCCAGGCGCGCGAGACCATCGACCTGCTCGGCAGCGCGCACGGCTGCATCGCGGGCGATCTGAACACCCGCCCGGGCTCGGCGGTGCTCGAGGCGTACGCAGCGGCCGGCCTGCGCGACGCCTGGGCCGACGTGCACCCGGATGCGCCCGGCCACACGAACTGGGGGCCCGGCCCCCGCGACCACGCGCCGACCAAGCGGATCGACTTCGTGCTGGTCACGGAGACGCTCGACGTCGTCGCCGCCGAGGTCCCCACGGCGGGGGAGCCGGGCTTCGACCGCTACGGCGCCCTCTCGGACCACCTGCCGGTGCTGGTGGAGGTCGCGCCCCGCCGGTGACGGTGCGGCGCGGCGCGGCTCAGACCGCTCCGGCCGTGCCCGGTTCCTGGGGCGTGTCGACCCGGCGCAGGAAGTCGGCCTCGTCCTCGGAGGCGTGGGGCCCGTAGGCGACGAGGGCCGTGCCCTTCGAGCCGCAGGCCGGGCACGTGATGGCGAGCACCGCGGACATCTCGTCGGGTTCGGAGGCACCCTCGAGCCGGCGGAACACGTCGATGTCGAGCTCCTCGGCCTGCTCGGTGTGCTCGCACTGGCGGCAGCGGACCGCACCGCCCTCGACGACGCGGAAGTCCCCGCCGTAGCCCTGCTGGCGGAGCTCCTCCAGCTCGGCCACGGCGGTGGTGTTGTCCGACGGTGCGCCGGGGATGGGGTCCATGTCGGGGTTCTCCTGCTCGGGAGCCATTGCTGTCACCTACCCGGACGGGACCGGTTCATCACCTCCGGCCGCGGACCACCGTGCCGGGGCGGGCGCCGGTGGCCTCCCCGTCGACGAAGGTGACCTGGCCGGACTGCACGGTCCACCGGTAGCCGTCGACCGGCTGCACGAGCCGCCGCCCGCCGGCGGGGAGGTCGTGCACCATGTGCGGCACGTGCAGCCGGAGCCCGTCGAGGTCGATGACGTTGAGGTCGGCCCGCCGTCCGGGCTCGAGCACGCCTCGGTCGCCGAGGCCGTACACGTCGGCGGTGGCCTTCGTCTGCTTGTGCACCACCAGCTCGAGCGGGAGCAGGTCGCCCCGGGTGCGGTCGCGGGTCCAGTGGGTGAGCAGGTAGGTCGGGAAGGAGGCGTCGCAGATCAGCCCGCAGTGGGCGCCGCCGTCGGAGAGGCCCACCGCCGAGGCCGGGTGCTCGATCATCGTGCGGATGGCGTCGTGGTTCTTCTCGACGTAGGAGCCGAGCGGTGCGAACAGGAACGCGGCCCCGTCCTGCTCGAGCAGCCAGTCGAGGACGACCTCCTGCTCGGTACGGCCCTCGCGGCGGGCGACGCCGGCCACGGAGTCCTCGGGCGCCGGCTCGTAGTCGCAGTCGGCGCCGAGGCGGAAGATCTCCGTCCAGTTCGTCACCAGGCGCAGGGCGATGGGGTTGCGGGTCTGGGGCTCCTCAGCGAGCAGCCGCGCGCGCACCTCGGGGTCGCGCAGCGCCGCCACCCGCTCGGCCAGGGGCCGCTCGGCGATGGTCCGGTACGTGGGGTGGAGGATGAACGGGTGCAGGGAGCTCTGCAGCCCGAAGAGCATCCCGGTGGGGCGGGCGGGCACCTGGGGGATCACGGCCCGTCCCTCGGTGCGCATCGCCCACGCCTCGTCGAGCGCGCCCTTGAAGCCGTCGGGGTCGCGGGGCGACTGGGCGAGGCTGTAGGTGACGGTCATGCCGGGCATGTCGGCGATCTCGCGCACCCACGCCTGCTCCTCGGGCACGTGGGTGATGCCGTCGGAGATGATCTGGAACACCGCCGGGCCCCCCCGGGCCATGCCGTGCGCCACGGCGAGCAGCTCGTCGGGGAGGGCGGTGGTGCCCGGGATGAGCCCGTGCCGGGAGGTGTGCAGGATGGTCCGGCTCGTGGAGAACCCGAGGGCGCCGTCGCGCACGGCCTGCTCGGCGATGGCCGACAGCTGCTGCAGCTGGTCGGCGTCGAGGTCGTCCTCGTGGGCGGCCCGGCCGGAGACGTAGGCGCGCAACGCCGCGTGCGGCAGCTGGGCGCCGACGTCGATGGTGCGCGGCATCGCCTCGAGCGCGTCGAGGTACTCGCCGAAGGACTCCCACTGCCAGTCGATGCCCTCGTGGAGGGCGGTGCCGGGGATGTCCTCGACGGCCTCCATCAGCTCGATGAGGAAGTCGCGCTCGTCGGGCCGCGCCGGCGCGAAGCCCACGCCGCAGTTCCCCATCACGACCGTGGTGGCGCCGTGCCAGGACGACGGCGCCATCTCCGGGTCCCAGGTGACCTGGCCGTCGTAGTGCGTGTGGATGTCGACCCAGCCCGGCGCGACCACCGTGCCGTCGGCGTCGAGCTCCTGGCGGCCGGCGCCGCTGACGCCGCCCTCGGCGGCCCGGGCGACCTCGGTGATGGTGCCGCCGTCCACGGCGACGTCGCCGTGGAAGCGGTCGGCGCCGGTGCCGTCGACGATCAGGCCGTTGCGGATGACGAGGTCGTGCATGGTCCCCCCAGGGTCGCGAGCGTCCGCAGATCGTCGCACATGGCAACGACCGTTTCCAGCTGGCACGGTGCGGGGCCGGCGGCGATCTGCGACGCTGGGGCGATGCGGGGCGCGCACGTGGGCATCGTGGGGGTCGGGCACGTGGGGATGGCGGCGGCAGCCGCGCTGTTCCACACCCAGGCCGTCACCCGGCTCACCCTCGTCGACGCCGACGGGCGCCGGGCGGAGGGCGAGGCGATGGATCTCATGCACGGCCAGGCCCTGGTGGGACCGTGCGCCGTCGAGGCCGGCGGCTACGACGACCTGTCCGACGCCGGCGTCGTCGTGCTCGCGGCGGGCGTGGGCCAGCGCCCGGGCGAGTCCCGGCTCGACCTGCTGGCCCGCAACGTCGAGGTGTACCGCTCGGTGGTGGCCCAGCTCGACCGCGGCGCGCCCGATGCGGTGCTGATCGTGGCCACCAACCCGGTCGACGTGATGACGTGGGTGACCCGCGAGCTCTCGGCCCGGCCCGGGAGCGCGGTGGTGGGCACGGGCACCGTGCTCGACTCGGCGCGGCTGCGCGCCCTGCTCGGTCGGCACTACGGCGTCGACCCGCAGTCCGTGCACGGCTACGTGCTCGGCGAGCACGGCGACACCGAGTTCGTGCCGTGGAGCCTCGTCTCGATCGGGGGCACGTGCATCCAGGGCGCCGAGGTGCTCGGCGTGCCCTGGGACCGCCACGTCGCGCTGGCCATCGAGCACGAGGTCCGGCGTGCGGCCTACGAGATCATCGACCGCAAGGGCTGGACCAGCTGGGCGATCGGCTCGGTGCTGCGCGAGCTGGTGACCGTCGTGCTGCGCGACGAGCGCACGGTGGTGCCGGTGAGCGTCCCTGGGGAGCTCGTCGGCATCGACGCACCGTCGTTGAGCGTCCCGGCGCGGCTCGGGCGCGCCGGCGTCGACAGGGTCATCCTCCCGCCGCTCAACGACGCCGAGCACACCGCGCTGCGCGCCTCGGGCGCCGCGCTGCAGCAGGCGGTGGCCGACCTGGCGCTGTGACCGGCCGCCTTCAGTAGTGGTACGGGAAGCCGCTCCAGTCGGGGTCGCGCTTCTCGAGGAAGCTGTCCCGCCCCTCCTGGGCCTCGTCGGTGCCGTAGATGAGCCGGGTCGCCTCGCCGGCGAAGACCTGCTGGCCGATGAGGCCGTCGTCGATGAGGTTCATGCCGAACTTGAACATGCGGCTGGCGGTCGGGGACTTGCCGCAGATCGTGCGAGCCCAGTCGAGCGCGACCCGTTCGAGGTCGGCGTGGTCGACCACCCGGTTCACCATCCCCATGCGGAACGCGTCGTCGGCGCTGTACTCCTCGGCGAGGAAGAAGATCTCGCGGGCGAACTTCTGGCCGACCTGGCGGGCGAGGTAGGCGGAGCCGAAGCCGCCGTCGACCGACGCGACGTCGAGGTCGGTCTGCTTGAACCGGGCGTGCTCGCGGGAGGCGATCGTGAGGTCGCACACGACGTGCAGCGAGTGCCCGCCGCCGGCGGCCCAGCCGGGCACGACGGCGATGACGGCCTTGGGCATGAAGCGGATGAGGCGCTGCACCTCGAGGATGTGCAGGCGCCCGGCACGCGCCGGGTCGATGCCCTCCGCGGTCTCCGACTCGGAGTACCGGTAGCCGTCCTTGCCCCGGATGCGCTGGTCGCCGCCGGAGCAGAACGCCCACCCGCCGTCCTTCGGGGACGGCCCGTTGCCCGTCAGCAGCACGCAGCCGATGTCGGGGCTCTGGCGGGCGTGGTCGAGGGTCCGGTACAGCTCGTCGACGGTGTGGGGCCGGAAGGCGTTGCGGATCTCGGGGCGGTCGAAGGCGATGCGGACCGCGCCCGTGTCGACGGCCCGGTGGTAGGTGATGTCGGTGAGCTCGAACCCCTCGACCGGGCGCCAGGCCTCCGGGTCGAAGATCTCGGAGACGGGTGCGTCGGCTGCGTGCTCGGCCATCCGGGCAGTCTGGCCCGCCGGGCGCACCGGGCGGGAGCAGCCGGTGACCTCGCTATCGTCGCCCGACATGGACCGACCTGTGCAGATCGTCGCCGTGGCGGGCAGCAATCGCAGAGGCTCCCTCAACCGCCTGCTGCTGGAGCGGGCCGTCGAGGCACTCGGGGAGCAGCCGGAGGCGTCGGTCCACGTGGTCGACCTCCGGGACCACCCGCTCCCGCTCTACGACGCCGACCAGCACGCCGCCGAGGGCATCCCGCCCGAGGCCGTCGCGCTGCACGAGCGGTTCACCGCCGCCGACGCGGTGGTGTTCGCCAACCCGGAGTACAACGGCGGGTACCCCGCGTTGTGGAAGAACGCGATCGACTGGGTCAGCCGCATCGACATGCTGTTCCTCCACCCTCGCTACGTCGGGCTCCTCTCCGCCTCCCCCGGCAAGACCGGCGGCGTGCGGGGCATCGAGCACACCCGCGCCCTGCTCGCCAACATGTTCGTGCCGACGCACCCAGAGGCGTTCCCCGTGGCGAGGGCGCACGAGGCGCTCACCGCCGACGGCTTCGCCGATCCTGCGGACGGCGCCCGCTTGCGCGACTGGGCCGCCGGATTCGTCCGGGCGGCCCGGGCCCACGCCGAGGAGCGCGACGCCCGCGCCGCCTGAGCGCTACGGCTTGGTGGCCTGCACGATGACGTCGGTGACCGCATCGGGCGCCTCGAACATCAGCATGTGCCCCATGCCGGGGAGCACCTCGAGGCGGGCGTCGGGGATGAGGTCGGCGATGACCTCGTTGCCGGGCAGCGGGGTGAGCCGGTCGTGGCTGCCGGCGACGACCACGGTGGGCAGCTCGATGCTCGGCAGGTGGGGGCGGAGGTCGAAGTCGCGGAGCATGCGCAGGGCGTCGACCCGCGTGGTGCGGTCGGTGCGCGCCAGCCCCTCGCGCGTCGCCTCGATGCCCGGGCGGGTGGGGCGGGTGCCGAACACCCGGCTCAGGAACAGCAGGCCGAGCGTCTCGATCGCCATCACCCGCTCGAGCACGCGGACGGCGCGCTCGGCATCGACCTGGATGTCGGGGAGGCCGAACAGCGGCTCGGGGAAGGACAGCGTCGCCACCAGGACGAGCGATCGGGCGCGCTCGGCCGCGAGGGCGCGGTGGCCGGACGCGAAGGCCATGGTGCTGATGCCGCCCATCGAGTGGCCGGCCACCACCACGTCGCGCAGGTCGAGCCCGTCGATCCAGGCCCGCACGTCGTCGCCGAGGGTGGCGGTGTCGAAGGGCGCGGTCCCCCGTTCGGACATGCCGTGGCCCCGCTGGTCGACCAGGACCACGTCGAGGCCGGCCCCTTCGAGGCGCCGCACCACCGGCGCCCAGAACTCCACCGACTCGATGTAGCCGTGGATCAGCAGCACCGGCGTGCCGTCGGGGTCGCCGCAGCGCCGGCCGCGCAGGCGGGCGCCGTCGGCGGCCACCACCTCGATCTCGTGGCACTCGGGGAGGCCGAGCGGGTCGCCCTCGGTGTGGTCGGGGTTGGTGTCCCAGGTGGCGACGTGGGCGTCGAGCGCCCGCTTGGCGGCCACCGCACCCCCGACCGAGGCAGCGGCGAGCAGGACCGAGGAGCGGCGCATCGGGCAAGTGTCGCGATCCGGACGGCGTCCGCGCCACCGGTCGGTGGCGGGGCTACCGTCGCCGGCCATGGGTGTCATCGACGAGGTGCCGGCGACCCTCCGGTTCGACTGCCCCCGGTGCGGGCACGAGGCGGACCAGCCGTACTACGGGCCGTGCGAGCGCTGCCTGGGTGAGCTGCGCCTGCGCTACCAGGCCGAGCGCACCGAGATGGCCGAGGTCACCTACGAGCCGAAGATGAACGTCACGCCCAACGCGGTGGCCCTGAAGGACGATTAGCCAGGGGACGTCCCGGGTACCGTCCCGGAATGCCGGTCCCGCGTCGACACGTCCACCCCATCGAGCCGGTGGTGGGCGATGGGCTGGCCCGCATCCGGGCCGAGCTCGAGGTGCCGGCGTCGTTCCCGGCGGAGGTGCTCGAGGAGGCGGCGTCGCTCCGGGTGCCCAACGACGACGGGCGGGTCGACCGCCGCGACCTGCCGCTCGTCACCGTCGACCCCGAGGGCAGCACCGACCTCGACCAGGCCTTCGCGATCGAGGCCGCCGACGACGGCGGCCACGTGGTCTGGTACGCGATCGCCGACGTCGCCGCCCTCGTGGAGCCCGGCGGGGCGATCGACGCCGAGTCGCGCCGCCGGGGCGTCACCCTCTACGCACCCGACGGGCGGGCCCCGCTGCACCCGCCCGCCCTGTCGGAGGGCATCGGGAGCCTCCTGCCCGACCAGGACCGGGCGGCGGTGCTCTGGCGCCTGCGGCTCGATCCGGACGGGCACCTGATCGAGACCACGGTGGGTCGGGCCCTCGTGCGCTCCCGGGCCCAGCTCAGCTACGTCGAGGCCCAGGCGCGGGTGGACGCCGGCGATCCGGTGCTCGCCGCGCTCGCCGAGGTGGGGGAGCGGCGGCTGGTCGCCGAGCGCGAGCGGGGCGGGGTGAGCCTGCCGCTGCCCGAGCAGGAGGTCGTGCGCGACGGCGGCTGCTACCACCTCACCTACCGGGCCCAGCTGCCTGTCGAGGGCTGGAACGCCCAGCTGTCGCTGCTGTGCGGGATGGCGGCCGCCGACCTCATGCTCGCCGGCGGCTGGGGGTTGCTGCGCACGCTGCCGCCGGCCGATCCCGAGACCCTCGCCACCCTGCGGCGGCAGGCGGCGGCGCTCGGCGTGCCCTGGCCCGACGGCGCCACCTACGCCGACGTCGTGCACTCGGTGGACCCCGCCGACCCGGCGGCGGCGGCGTTCCTCACCCAGGCCACCCGCCTGTTCCGGGGCGCCGGCCACCTGCCGGTCCGGCCGGGCTCGGGCACCCCCGACGACGTCCTGGTGCACGCGGCCATCGCCGCCCCCTACGCCCACGTGACCGCGCCGCTGCGCCGCCTCGGCGACCGGTTCGCCACCGAGGCGGTGCTCGCCGTGGCGGCCGGCCACGAGCCGCCCGGCTGGGTGGCGGAGGCGCTCGACGAGCTGCCCGGGCTGCTGGCGGCCGCCAGCGCGCGGGCGGGGGAGCTCGACCGCGCCGTGGTCGACCACCTCGAGGCGCTCGTGCTCGCGGACCACGTCGGCGAGCGCTTCGACGCCGTCGTCGTCGACCACCGCGGGGACGCCTCGGTGGTGCAGCTCCACGAACCGGCCGTCGTCGCGGGTGTGCCCGGCACGCTGCCGCTCGGCGAGACCACGGTGGTTGAGCTGCTGGCCGCCGACCCGGTG
>DASTYO010000186.1:0-5679 GCA_035764875.1 Acidimicrobiales bacterium
GATCGGCGGCGGGCGTGCGCGACCTGGAGGTCCGCGACCGCGAGGTGAACGGGTTCGTCGAAGGGCCCCCCAACGAGCTGCTGGCGGTCCTCGCCGCCCACCCGGTCGAGCACCTCCTCCTCCCCGAGCCCGACCTGGAGGAGGCGTTCCTCCGCTACTACGAGGACGACCAGCCGTGACCGGCGCCACCGGGGAGCTGGTCCGGCGGGGCGTCGACGCCCTGCCCATCGGGGCGCTGACCGGGGCCGGCGGCGCGGCGCTCGCCCTCGGCGTGTGGCTGCTGCTGGGCGTCACCGGTTCGCTCGCCCGCGGCCTGCCGAGCCTCCGGCTCCCGCCGTTCCCCGACGGCTGATCCGCCCGCCGCCGGCGCGTGGCTACGGTGCGCGGCCGTGCGCGACGTGCTCGATCCCTCCACCGGTGCGGTCGTCGACCGCGTCCCCGAGCTCGGCCCTGCCGACCTCGACGCCGTCCTCGACCGGAGCGTGGCCGCCCACGCCGACTGGTCGCGGTCCAACGTGCGGCTCCGCCGCGACGTGCTGCGCGAGGTCGCCCGCCTGGTCCGGGTCAACGCCGAGCACCTGGCCCGGCTGGAGTCGGCCCAGGCCGGCAAGCCCATCGCTGCGGCGCGCGGTGAGGTGGCAGCGGCGGCCGAGGTCTTCGAGTTCTACGCCGGCGCCGTCGACAAGGTGCACGGCTCCACCATCCCGGGGAGCGCCGACGGGACGCTGCTCACCTTCCGGGAGCCGGTCGGCCCGAGCGCGGCGATCGTCCCGTGGAACTTCCCGCTGCTCATCCTGTGCTGGAAGGTGGCGCCCGCCCTGGCCATGGGCAACGCCGTGGTGGCCAAGCCCGCGTCGCAGACGCCGCTCACCGCCGTCGCCCTCGCCGAGCTCGCCGAGGGCGCGGGACTCCCGGCCGGCACGTTCCAGGTGGTGACCGGACCGGGCGGGTCGCTCGGCGAGGCGCTCGTCACCGACCACCGCATCCGCAAGGTGTCCTTCACCGGCTCCACCGAGGTCGGCCGGCGGATCATGGCGCTCGCCGCCCAGGACATCACCCGGGTCGGGCTCGAGCTCGGCGGGAAGTCGGCCAACGTCGTGTTCGACGACCTGTCCGACGAGCAGCTCGACGCCTGCGTGGCCTCGTCGCTCTGGTCGGTGTTCGACAACACCGGCCAGGACTGCTGCGCCCGCAGCCGGATGTTCGTGCACGAGTCCATCGTCGACGACTTCACCGAGCGCTTGGTCACCGCCACCGAGGCCATCCGCATCGGTGCCACCACCGACGAGGAGACCCAGCTCGGGCCGCTCATCTCCGACGGCCAGCGGGACGCGGTCGAGGGCTACGTGGCGGCCGCGAAGGCCGAGGGCGCCCGGCTGCGCTGCGGCGGCACCCGGCCCGACCTCCCCGGCAGCTACCTGGCGCCTGCGGTGTTCGACCGGGCTGACGTCGGGATGCGGTTCATGCGGGAGGAGATCTTCGGCCCGGTCGTGGGCATCCAGGCCTTCGCCACCGAGGACGAGGCGGTGGCCCTCGCGAACGCGTCCATCCACGGGCTGTCGGGTTCGCTGTGGTGCCGGGACATCGGCCGGGCGCTGCGCGTGGCCCGCCGGGTGGAGACCGGGATGCTGTCGGTGAACTCCTCGTCGTCGGTGCACATCGAGGCGCCGTTCGGCGGCGTGAAGCAGTCGGGGATCGGCCGGGATCAGGGGCTCGTCGCGCTCGATCACTTCTCCGAGCTCAAAACCGTGTTCATCGCTGCCGATTGACCTCTTCGTGCCGATCCCACGGACCTCCCCCCGCCGTGCCCTCGCCGTCACCCTCTCGACGCTCACGCTGCTGACGCTTCTGGTGGTGGTGCCGCCCGCCGGCGCGGGCCACCCCGAACGCATCTCCGGCGCCGACCGCTACGAGACCGCAGCCCGGATCTCGGCGTCGCGGTTCGGCGCCGGGGTGCCCGTCGCCTACGTGGTCACGGGCGCGAAGTTCCCCGATGCGCTCGCGGCCGGCGTCGCCGCGGGCGTGCGCGGCGGGCCGGTGCTGCTGACCCAGCCCGCCTCGCTCCCGGCCCCCACCGCCGCCGAGCTCGACCGGCTGGGGCCCGGCGAGATCGTCGTGGTGGGCGGCGCCGGATCGGTCTCCGACCAGGTGCTGCGCGAGCTCGAGCAGCACACCGACGGCACGGTGCGGCGGGTCCAGGGCGGCGACCGGTTCGCCACGGCGGCGGGCGTCTCGGCTGACACCTTCGCCGGCGGTGCCGGCACGGTCTACGTGGCGAACGGCCAGACCTTCCCCGACGCCCTCTCCGGCGTTCCCGCCGCCGTCCGGGCCGAGGCTCCGCTGCTGCTCGTCACCACCAGCTCGGTTCCGTCGGCGACGGCGCGGGAGATCGAGCGGCTGGGCGCCGGGCGGGCGGTGGTCCTCGGCGGCGCCGGCACGGTCAGCGCCGCTGTCGAGGAGCGGCTGCGCGCCCTCGCCGGCAGCACGACCCGGATCCAGGGCGCCGACCGCTACGGCACGTCGGCCGCCGTGTCGGCGCGTGCGTTCGGGTCCGGCGCGCCCGTCGCTTACCTCGCCACCGGCCGCACCGCCGCCGACGCGCTCGCCGCCGGGCCCGTGGCCGCCCTCGCCGGTGGCCCCGTGCTCCTCGTCGGCGCCAACTGCGTGCCACCCGCCGTGCAGTCGGAGCTGTCGCGCCTCGGCGCCGACCGCCTCGTCGCCCTCGGTGGCGACCGGGCCGTCGGCTACGGCGTCGAGGACCGCTCCCGGTGCCCCTCGGCGAGCAACGTCGCCGGTTCGCCGACCGTGCCGTCGACGCCGGCCGCGCCTGCCTGGGACGACGACGGGCCCGACCCGCACGTGGTGCGCTTCGGGCACCGGTTCTACGCCTACACGACCGGCACGACGTGGGGGAACCGCATCGGCGTCCTCGTCTCCGACCGGCCCGACGGCGGGTGGCGGACCACCACGGGCGAGGAGTGGGGCTCCACCGCGCTCCCGTACGCCCCGTCGTGGCAGGAGCCCAACACGCAGTGGGCGCCCGCGGTCTACCGCTTCGCCGGTCGCTACGTGCTGTTCTACGCCGCCCAGCACCGGACCGGGCGCGAGTGGTGCCTCAGCGTCGCCACCGCCAGCGCACCCGAGGGGCCGTTCACCGACCAGACCGGCGCCACCGGCCCGATCGTGTGCCAGGACCACCTCGACGGCGTGATCGACCCCCACCCCTTCGTCGACGCCGACGGCACCCCGTGGCTGCACTTCAAGAACAACGACGGCATCCCGGGGCCCAACGGCGTGGACGCCGTGTCGAAGGTGTGGGCCACCCGCCTCGGCGCCGACGGCACCCGCCCCGTCAGCCCCTACCGCGAGGTGCTCGCGAAGGACACCGCCCGGTACCCGTGGCAGACCACGCTCGACAACCCGCAGATGGTGCTGCGCGGCGGGCGCCACTACCTGTTCCACACGGGAGGCGACTACGTCGGCAACGGCACCTACGCCACCGGGTACGCCGTCTGCGCCGGGCCGGTCGGGCCGTGCACCACCAACCCGGAGCCGCTGCTCACCAGCTACGGCGACGTCGCCGGGCCGGGCGGCGGCACGGTGGTGCGCGACCTGTCGGGCCAGTGGTGGATCAGCTACCACGCCTGGACGAGGAGCAGCAGCTGCTACGACTACGGCTGCGGCAACGAGCGCAAGCTCTACGTGGCCCGCCTGGAGTTCTGAGGGCCGTCAGCGCAGCGCCAGCGCGTGCCGCCGCAGCTCGGCGAGGTCGGCGAGCTCGGCGTCGACCGGGTCGGCCACCAGCGCGTCGGAGGTCGCGGCGACGGCGTCGACGAGCCGCCGCCGGGCGACCGCGGCGCGCCGGCGCGCGCCGACCGCGGCCACGGCGCGCGCGACGGCGCCGACCAGCAGCCCGAGCAGGGCGCCGCCGACGGCGAGGGCGGTGGGGACCGGGATGGCACCGATGTCCGGGGTCGGCAGGTCCGGCAGCTGCAGCCAGGCGACCACCCCGATGAGCACCAGCCACAGGAGGCCGACGGCCATGGCCCCGGCGAGCAGCCACTGGAGCGCGCCGACGAGGTGCCACCAGCGGGGCGGCTGCGTCGGCAGGGCGGTGGCGCCGATGCTTCGATCGAGCGCATCGGCGACGTCGTCGCGGTGGGCGGCGGCCACCTCCGACACCCGACGGCGCCACGGCTCCGGCAGGCCGGTGGACGCCTCGTCGGCGAAGGTGCGGGTGGCAGCCCGCACCGCCGCCTCGGCGACGGTCGAGGGCGCGGGCCGCGACGTGCGGGCGACCGTCGTGGTGCCCTCGGCCGGAGGCGGCCGGTCGAGCCCGAGGCGGCGCAGGGGATCGGGGCGGAGGCGACCGAGCCACCGCGTCGGCGGCCAGCCCACCTCCTGGGCGGCCCGGCGGCGGTGGGCCGCGCCGACCGCACCCGCCACCGCGTCGGCGCCGGATGCATCCGCGAAGGCGACCGACAGCCGCCGGCGCGCCCCGCCGCCCGCAGGGCCGGGCTCCCGGTCGCCGACCGGCGCGGCGAGGCGCTCGGCCAGCCAGTCGACGTCCGCCGCCAGCCGCGCCACCGCGGCGCGGCGCTCCGCCACCCGGGCTGCCAGCTCCCGCCGCAGTGCGCCGACGCCCTCGTCGGTTCGGACGGAGGTGCCGAGCACGCGCACCCCTCGCAGGCCGTCGCGCTCGAGTAGGCCGCCGAGGTCGTCGAGGACCCGCCGGCGGCCGTCGTCGGGCACGAGGTCGACCTGGTTGAGCACGACGATGGTGACGGCCGCGTGGGTCGAGAAGCGCCGCAGGTACTGCTCGTGGAGGGCGGCGTCCGCGTACTTCTGCGGGTCCACCACCCACACGAAGGCGTCGACCACCTCCACCAGGCGGTCCACCTCCCGCCGGTGGTCGGCCTCCACCGAGTCGTGGTCGGGGAGGTCGAGGAGCACGAGGCCGTCGAGGTCGGTGGCGTCCGGGACGACGTGGCGCCGGTCGACGGCGAGCCAGTCGAGGAGCTCGGTGGTGCCCTCGTCGATGGCGCCGGTGCGATCGAACACGGCCGCCTGGGCGTGGGCGGTCGTCGGTCGGCGCACCCCGACCCGGGCCACCTCGGTGCCGACCAGCGCGTTGAACAGCGACGACTTCCCGCTCCCGGTCGCCCCGGCGAGGGCGACCACCGTGCGGTCGGCGCCTCGACCCAGGCGGGTGCGGGCCCGCTCGACGGTGTCGGTGACGGCCTCGGACAGCTCGTCCGGGAGGCGACCCAGTGCCGCGGCTGCGAGGGCGCTGACCGCCTCCAGGTGCTCGAGGCGGGTGCGCAGGTCCCGCTCGGCCCGGCCGCTGCGGCTCACGTGCGTGCCGCCTCGCGCAGGGCCGCAGCCGAGCGGCGCAGCAGGTCCTCGGCATCGGCGTCCGGGCGGTGCCGGTCGACCAGCGAGGTGAACCGCTCGAGCTCGTCACCCACCAGCGCGTCGGTGCGCCGGTCGAGGTCGGCGCGCGCCCGCTCCGTGAGGCGGCGCACGGCCTGGTCGCCCAGCAGCGCCTCGAGCAGCGTGGAGCCGACCGCCGTGCTGCCGCCGGCGATGGCGACCTCGGCGCCGGTGAGCCCGCCCGTGTGGGCGAACACGCCGACCATGAGCACGAGCGCCGCGCCGTTGAGGCCGTAGGACAGCAGC
>DASTYO010000187.1:0-11088 GCA_035764875.1 Acidimicrobiales bacterium
CGAGCTGTTCGCGCGGCTTCGGGCCCTCCTCCGGCGCGACCCCCGGGAGCGCCCGACCGTGCTCGAGGTCGGCGACCTCCAGCTCGATCCGGCCAGCAAGGTCGTCACCCGGGCGGGCACCGAGGTGGAGCTGTCGGCGAAGGAGCTCGCCCTCCTGGAGCTGTTCATGCGCCACCCCGACGAGGTGCTCTCCCGCAGCCAGATCCTCGACCACGTGTGGGACTTCGCCTACGCCGGCACGTCGAACGTCGTGGACGTGTACGTCCGGTACCTGCGCGAGAAGGTCGACCGGCCCTTCGGGCGCGAGTCGATCGAGACCGTGCGCGGCCACGGCTACCGCCTCCGCAGCCGGTGAAGGCGCTCGCGGCGCTCGCCGCCCGGCTGTCGCTCCGCGTGCGCCTCACGGTGCTGTCGGCGCTGGGCGCCGCCCTGGTGCTGCCCCTCGTGGTGCTCCTCCTGCAGGGGGCGGTGCGGGACGCGCTGAACGACGCGGTCACCGCCGAGCTGCGGGTCCGGGCCGACGACGTGGCTGCGGAGCTCGGCGCCGGGGTCACGCCCGTGGTGACGGACGGGCTCGTGACCCAGGTGCTCGCACCCGACGGCACGGTCGTCCGACCCGACGGCGCCGACCCGCTCGTCGGGTCCGACGAGCTGCCCGAGCGTGCCGGTGACGAGCTCGTGCGCGACCGCGCCGTGCCGGCGGTCGGTGAGCACACGCGCGTCCTGGCGCGTCGCCTCACCGCCCGCGCCGGCGGCGGGTGGGTGGTCGTGGCCGGGTCGACCTCGCCGATCGTGGAGGTCGAGCGCCGTCTCGCCGTGCTGCTGGGCGTCGCCGGTCCGCTCCTCGTGCTCGCCGTGGCCGCCACCGCGTGGATGCTCACGAGGTCCGCACTGCAGCCGGTCCGGCGCATGACGCGCCGCGCGTCGACGATCTCGCTCGAGGAGCCACGGGAGCGCCTGCCCCAGCCGCCGGGCGGCGACGAGATCGCCGAGCTCGGCCGCACGCTCAACGGGATGCTCGACCGGATCGAGCAGACCGTCGCCCACGAGCGGGCATTCGTCGACGACGCGAGCCACGAGCTCCGCACCCCGATCGCCGTCCTCCGAGGCGAGCTCGAGCTCGCCCGCATGGAGCTGGCGGCACGGGAGCCGGGCGATCCGCTCCGGGCGATCGACAGCGCGCTGGAGGAGACCGACCGCCTGGCCCGCATCACCGAGCACCTGCTCGTCCTCGCCCGCGCCGACGCGGGCCGGCTGGCGGACACGAGGGAGCGCGTCTCCCTGATGACCGCCACCGCCCACGTGATCGACCGGGTCGACGCCGGGAACGTCCAGCTCCAGGTGACCGGGGTGGAGGGCCACGTCGTCGCCGACCCCGACCTCGTGGACCAGCTGCTGACCAACCTGGTCGGCAACGCCGTCCGCTTCGCGCGGACCACCGTGCGAGTCGGCATCCGCATCGAAGGCGACGCCGTGGTGGTGGAGGTCGACGACGACGGCCCTGGCTTCGACCCGGCCGTGCTGGACCGGGCCCTCGACCGGTTCTCGCGCAGCGGCACGTCGCGCACCCGCAGCGGCGGCGGCGCCGGGCTCGGCCTCGCCATCGTCGCCGCCATCGTCGACTCGCTGGACGGGCAGATCGAGCTCGAGAACGACGGCCTCCTGGGCGGCGCCACCGTGACGGTGCACCTGCCGCGCGCCTCCCGCCCGGGATGAAGCGGGGCCGGCGGACCCCTCATCGTGCTCTCATGGAGCGCCCGCCATGCTCCGAGGTGTGCGGACCCAGCCCACCTCTGCGGTTCCGGCCGCCCGCCAGACGGAGGCGCCGTGTTCCGCCGCGCACGACGCCTCCGTCGGGGTGGCGGCCGCCGTGGCCGGGCCTCGAGCTCGGGCCGACGACCCGGTGCTCGTCGTCGAGGACGACGACAAGTTCGCCCAGCTGCTCGAGCGGGCGTTCGGTCGCGCGGGCATGGCGACCGTGCACGCTCGCACGGGCGATGACGCCCTGCGCTGCGTCCTGCGCGGCACCAGCATCCGCGCCGCGGTCCTGGACGTGATGATCCCGCACCCGGACGGCATCGAGGTGTGCCGCCACCTGCGCCGGCTGGATCCCACGCTGCCCGTCGTCGCCATCAGCGCGAGGTCCGGCTCCGAGCACCGGTCCCGAGCCCGGGCCGCCGGCGCCGATGCGTTCCTCGGCAAGCCGTTCCCGCTCCGCGAGCTCGTCGAGCTCATCGAAGCGCTCATCTCCCAGACGACCCACGAACCCCCGGAGGACCCGTGAACGTGATGCTCCTGCTCCGAGGCGTCGGGGGCCTCGTGCTCCCCGCCACGATGGTGGTGGGCGCGCGGGGCCGTCGGCGCCGGGCCGGCGCACCCGCGCTCGAGGAGGTGGCCGACCCGGTACCCGAGGAGCGCCGGCCTCGGCCGGGCCGCCGCGAGCTCCAGCGCATCGGCGCCGACCTCGACCGCCTCGCCGAGCTCGACCTGCGGGGCGCCGACCTCCGGGGCCTGCCCCTGGCCGGCGCCGACCTCACCGGGCTCGACCTGCGCCACGCCCGGCTGCGCCGGACCGTGCTTCGCGAGACGTGCTTCGCGTACGCCGCGCTCGACTACGCCGACCTGAGCGGGGCCGACCTGCGGGGCGCCGACCTGACCGGAACCTCGCTGCTCGAGGCCGATCTGTGCGGCGCCGACCTGCGGGGCGTCGACCTGCGGGCGACGCGGCAGCTGGCCATGGCCAACCTCCGCCAGATCCGCAGCGACCGGACGACGAAGTGGCCGCAGGGGTTCGCCCCGGTGACGGACGGCGCGCTGCATCCGTGACCATCGCCGTCCGACAGGACTCCCTCCCGGATGCGGTGTCGCCGCTGGGGGCGCTCCGCGCCCGCCGACTGGCCCGGCGCGTCCAGGGCCTCGACCGCTTCGACGTCTTCTACCAGGCCTACGTCACCGCGCTGATCTCGGGCATGGCCGTCCTCGTGCTCTCCGACTGGGTCGGGGGGACGCCGGTGTCCACACCCGCCGGTGAGCTCGCCGCCCGGGGGACCGCCGTGCTCGGTCTGGTCACAGCTGCCGCGGTCGCAGCCGGCCTCCGGTCCGGCAGCCGTGGCGGTCCGCTGGCGATCGAGCCGCCCGACATCCGCCACGTGCTGCTCGCACCGGTCGGACGTGACGAGGCGCTGCGCGCACCGGCCCTCCGCCAGCTCCGGTTCCTGCTCGCCGCGGCAGTCGCCGTCGGCGCCGCCGGCGGGCAGCTGGCCGCTCGCCGGCTCCCCGGCTCGATGCTGGCGTGGATGGCGTCAGGCGCCATGTGGGCGGTCGTCACCGTCGCGCTCACGGTGGGGGTGGCCTGGCTCGCCGCCGGCCGCCGGATGCCCACCTGGATCGCCACCGGCCTCGCCACCCTGCTGCTCGCGGCCGCCGCCGCGGAGGTTGCCGGGGTGCTCCCCACCGCGCCGACCCACTGGGCGGGCGCCCTCGGCGTCCTGCCGGCGCACGTCGATCCCTGGAGCTGGGCCGTGCCGGTCGCAGCCGTGGCGCTCGCGGCGTGGGCGCTGCGCGGCCTCGGCGGCACCTCGGTGGAGCGGCTCAGCCGCCGCTCCGCACTCGTGGGTGAGCTGCGCTTCGCAGCCACCATGCGCGACCTGCGCACCGTGATGCTGGTCCGCCGGCAGCTCCACCAGGAGGCGCCTCGGACCCGACCGTGGCTGCGCACCCGGCGACGGGGCGGCCACACCGTCGTCGTCCTGCGCGACTGGCGGGCGCTGCAGCGCACGCCGGTGCCGCGCCTGGTGCGGCTCGTCGTCCTCTCGACGGTGGCGGCGCTGTCCGCCGTCGGCATCTGGCTGGGGACCCCGGCGCTCGTCATCGTCGCCGGCCTCTGCGCGTTCCTCGCGGCGCTCGAGGCGCTGGAGCCGCTCGCCCAAGAGGTCGATCGGTGCACGGTGCTCGACCTCGCGCCCGTCGACAAGGGCGCGGTCCTGGTGCGCCACCTCATCGTGCCGGTCACCGCGCTCGTCGTGGTCGCCCTCACCATCGCCGGCCTCGTGCTGCCGTTCACCTCGAGTCCCGAGGCCGTCGTCGTGCTCGCCACGACCGCGCTGGTGGCGCCGGCGGCCGCCGTCGCCGGCGCGGCGATCAACGTGCGCCGCGACGGGACCGGTCCCGGCGCGCAGGCGATCGAGCAGCTGATGCTCCCCCCCGAGGCGGTCGGGATGCGCCTGGTCTACAAGCTCGCGTTCCCGCCCGCACTCGCCGCTGCCGGGTTCGCGCCCGTCCTCCTCGCACGGCAGGCCGTGGAGGGCGGGACGGACCCGGCGCACGCGGCGACGTCGATCGCCGTCCTCGTCGCGCTCGCCGCCTGCGCGGTCGCCGCGTGGGTGCGGCACCGCGACGGCCTGTCCGACTGGTGGGCGACCGCCACCCAGCAAGCCACATCGACCACCGAAGGAGCAGCGGGCTGATGGCCAAGCGGAAGCGCCGTCCGACCGAGGCGGCCCCCGCCGTCGCCGTGCGAGCCGATGGGCTCTCCAAGGCCTACGGCGACCTCACGGCACTGGAACCCCTCGACCTGTGCATCGACGCTGGCACCGTCGTGACCCTCGTCGGTCACAACGGATCGGGGAAGTCCACGCTGCTCCAGCTGGTCGCCGGGTTGCTCGATCCCACTGCCGGCTCCGTCGACGTCTTCGGCCACCCGGCCGGCTCGCTGCCTGCCCGGGCGGCGCTCACCTACCTCGGGGATGCGCCGGTCCTCTACGACGACCTGTCGGTGTGGGAGCACCTCGAGTACCTCGCCCGGCTCAACGGCGTCGATGACTGGGAAGCCCGCGGTGGTGAGCTGCTCGACCGCTTCGGGCTCACCGAGCGAGCGGACGACCTCCCCGTGCAGTTCAGCCGGGGGCTCCGGCAGAAGACGGCGCTCGTCGTCGGGCTGGTCCGCGACGCCGGTGTGCTCCTCATCGACGAGCCGTTCGTCGGCCTCGACCGTCGAGGCAAGGACGCCCTGCTCGACATCATCGGCGAACGACGCCGGACCGGAGCCACCGTCGTGCTCGCCACCCACGACTCCGAGGTGCTCGGCATCGCGGACCGGTGCGTCGCCCTCCACAACGGGGCGGTCGTGCACGACGGGTCGTCCGCACCGAGCGCGGTGGAGGTCCTCGCCGGCTGACCCCGCCGGCGAGCGCCGGACCGGCCGGCCTACCTCGGGTCCGGCCGGTCCGGTCGGTCGTCCGCCTCGGCGGCTCGCTGCGCCGCTCGGAAGTCGTGGATCGACTCGCCGAGCGCTCGCGCCAGACCGGTGATCCGCCCGGGTCCGAAGAGCAGCGCCACGACGGCGAGCACGACCATCAGCTCGGGGCCGCCGATCTCCATGCCCCGAGCATGCGAGGTGGGCGATGAGAGGTCGATGAGATCGTCCGTCTCACCTGGTCCCTCCTCCACCCCGTCGAGCGGCCCCTCCGGGTGGCGGCGCATCCTACGGTTGCCGGCGCATCGAGGCGCCGGTGCTGCGCAGAGGAGAACGTGCGGCGGGGATGTCGAGATCCGAGCGCCCGCTCCGTCCATGGGGTGAGCGCGGCCGACGGGGCCGCCGTCACAGGAGGATGAAGACCATGGCCAAGTACCTGCTGCTGAAGCACTACCGCGGCGCCCCCGCCGCCGTGAACGACGTGCCGATGGACCAGTGGACCCCTGAGGAGGTCGAGGCCCACATGCGGTACATGCACGACTTCGCCACACGGCTCGAGGGCACCGGCGAGTTCGTCGACGGGCAGGCGCTGTCGCCCGACGGGATGTGGGTCCGCTCCGACGGCGAGGGCCGTCCGCCGGTGACGGACGGCCCCTTCGCCGAGACCAAGGACCTGGTCGCCGGGTGGATGGTCATCGACGTCGACAGCGAGGCGCGGGCGATCGAGCTCGCCGGCGAGCTCTCGGCGGCACCGGGGGCCGGTGGCGAGCCGATCCACGAGTGGCTCGAGGTGCGCCCGTTCCTCGCCGCACCGCCGACCGTCACCGAGTGACCGTGGACGACGTCGAGCTGCGTCGCCTCGTCCCGGAGGTCCTGGGCGTCCTCGTCCGTCGCGGAGCCGACTTCGCGACGGCCGAGGACGCCGTCCAGGAAGCCCTCGTCCGGGCGCTCTCCGCGTGGGGCGACGACCCGCCGGTGAACCCGCGGGGGTGGCTGGTCACGGTCGCCTGGCGGGCGTTCCTCGACCTGGCGCGATCGGACGCCTCGCGCCGCGACCGGGAGGTCCGGTTCGACGCCGAGCCGCCCACGGGTGCCGTGCCGAACACGGACGACACCCTGCAGCTCTACTTCCTGTGCGCGCATCCGGACCTGACAGCGTCGTCCGCGGTCGCCTTGACGCTTCGAGCGGTGGGCGGGCTGACGACGCGCCAGATCGCCCAGGCGTACCTGGTCCCCGAGGCCACCATGGCGCAGCGCATCAGCCGGGCGAAGCGCACCGTCGCGCAGGCCGGGGTCGACCGCCCCGGCGACGTGGGCACGGTGATGCGCGTGCTCTACCTCGTGTTCAACGAGGGGTACTCGGGCGACGTCGACCTGGCGGCCGAGGCCATCCGGCTCACCCGCCAGCTCGCCTCGTCCGTGGACGACCCCGAGGTCGACGGGCTGCTCGCGCTCATGCTCCTGCACCACGCCCGCCGCCGCAGCCGCACCCGGGAGGACGGCGCCATCGTGCCCCTGGCCGAGCAGGACCGGAGCCGGTGGGACCGGGAGCTCATCGGCGAGGGCATCGAGATCCTGCAGGGCGCGCTCGAACGCGACCGGCTGGGCGAGTACCAGGCCCAAGCGGCGATCGCGGCGCTGCACGCCGATGCGCCGCGGGTCGAGGAGACGGACTGGGTGCAGATCGTGGAGTGGTACGACGAGCTGTTGCGGTTCGCCGACACCCCGATCACCCGCCTCAACCGTGCCGTCGCCGTCGGCGAGGCCGACGGCGCGGGCGCCGGCTTGGCCGCGCTCGCCGAGGTCGACGAGGACGTCCCCCGACGGGACGCGGTCGCCGCGCACCTGCACGAGAAGAACGGCGACCTCGACCTCGCAGCCCGGCTCTACGCCGAGGCCGCCCGCAACGCCCCGAACCTCGCCGAGCGCGACCACCAGATGCGCCAGGCGGCACGGCTGAACCACCGGTTGCGCCGCCCCTGACCGGTGCGGCGCCGAGACGGTGGTCCAGCGTCCCGCGGCGCGCTCAGCACGAGGGCTGCATGCAGCGGTACGTCACGTACGTGTCGGCGCCGCCCTCACCGCCCGCGCGATCGGAGCCGAAGTACAGGGTGGTCCCGTCCCACGACAGCGACGGACGGGTCTCCGATGCGGCGCTGTTCACGGCCGAACCGAGGTTCACGGGCGTCGACCACGGCGCCGTCGGGTGGTCGCGGGTGGCCACGTAGATGTCGTTGTTCCCCTGCCGGTTGCTGAAGAAGTAGATCTCCAACCCGTCCCTGCGCAGGTTGGGCTGCCCTTCCACGCTGCCGGTGTTCAGCTCGGCCACCGGCACGGCCAGGCCGTACGAGCCGCCGTGCGAGTCCGCCCGGTAGATGTCGCCGCCGCCCGACCGGGTGCTCGAGAAGTAGAGGGCCGGGCCCACGCCGGCCTCGTTGCTGGGGAACGGTCCGGCCTCGTTCCCGACGCTGTTCGGGCCGCCATGGGTGTCGCAGCCGAGGTTGGCCGCGTCGCCCCAGCCCTCCGCGAGGCGGCGCACGACGAACACGTCGTCGCCGCCGCAGTGCCCGGGCCGGTTCGACACGAAGAAGAACGTGTGGCCGTCGCGGGACATCGTCGGGCAGAAGTCGTTGTGCACGGAGTTGATCGGTGCGCCGACGTTCACCGGCGCGCCCCACGGATCGTCGGCGGAGGCGCGGGTGGCCATCCAGATGTCGATGCCGCCGAGGCCGCCGGCCCGGGTCGAGGCCATGAAGAAGCTCTTGCCGTCCGGTGACTCGAACGGGCAGCCGTCGAGCACCGGGCCGTTGAAGCTCGGGTCGGTGCCGGGCAGGGTCTCCACCCGCACCGCCGACGACCACGCGCCGGGTTCGGGACGGGCCGCGGACCCGGCGGGCGCGACGACGACGAGCGCCGCAACCGCGAGGGTGCAGACGGCGAGGACGGTGGTTCGGCGGAAGCGCATGGTGGCTCCTTCGGTCGATGTGCCCAGACGTGCCGGGCGCCTCCGAGCCGGCGCCGGCACCAGTCCGGTGTCGCGCCCCGCGGTATCGCCGCGGCTGCACCCCGGTATCACCGCGGTATCGGTCGTGTTGACAGCGTCGGCACCCGTGCTGAGACTGCGGGTGGTGGGCGTGTCGGTGCTCGGTCCGCTGCGGGTCGACTCCGCAGATGGCGCACTGAGCCCCCGCGACCGGGTCGTCCTGGCGGCGCTCGCCGTCCGGGCCGGCACGCCGGTGCCGAGTGACGTCCTGGCCGACGCGCTCTGGGGTGACGCGCCACCCACCTCGTGGAACAAGGTCGTCCAGGGCTGCGTCGTGCGGCTCCGCCGGCTCCTCGGTCCCAGCTCGATCGTCACCGAGACGAGCGGGTACGTCCTGGCCCTCCCGCCGGAGGAGGTCGACGCTCGCCACTTCGAGCGGCTCGTGGCACGCGGCTCGGAGCTGCTCGCCCTCGGGGACCCGGAGCGAGCGTGGTCCTACCTGGGTGAGGCGCTGGCCCTGTGGCGGGGCCGTCCCCTCCCGGAGCTCGACCGCTGGGATCCCGGCCGGATCGAGTCGGATCGCCTGGAGGAGCTCCGGCGCGACGCCGAGGAGGCGCACGTCGACGCCGCACTGCGAGCGGGGCGGCACCGGGAGGTGCTCGCAGCGGCCCGAGCGCTCGTGGACGAGGCGCCGACCCGCGAGCGCCGGTGGGCGATGCTGGCGCTCGCCCAGTACCGGGACGGCCAGCAGGGCGACGCGCTGCGGACCTTGCACCACGCTCGGGCGGTGCTCGCCCGCGAGCTCGGCATCGAACCCGGCGCCGAGCTCGCCGAGCTGGAGCTCGCGATCCTGCGCCAGGACCCCGAGCTGGCGACGCCGCCGGCGCCGGGGGAGGCCAGCGACGTCTGCCCGTGGCCCGGGCTGGTCGCCTTCGACGTCGACGACGCCGACGCCTTCTTCGGTCGAGAGGACGACGTCGAGGCGTGCATGCGACGGCTTCGTGCCGACGGCGTGCTGGTCGTCGTGGGTCCGTCCGGCTCCGGGAAGTCCTCGCTGGTGCGGGCCGGCGTCGCGGCCGCACTGCGCCGCGACGGCAGCACCGTGCACATCATCACGCCGGCCGGGTCACGCCCGGCGGACGTGGTCCCTCGAGTGGGGATGGGCGACGTGCTGGTCGTCGACCAGTGCGAGCAGGCCATGCGGCCCGGGGTTCCGCACGAGGAGCGGAGGCGGTTCCTCGACGGGCTGGTCCACCACGCGCGGCGCGGGTGGCTCGTGGTGGCGCTGCGCGCCGACCGCACGGGTGAGCTGTCGTGGCACGAGGACTTCGCCCGGCTCGTGGAGCGGGGCCTCCACCTGCTCGGCCCGCTGGACGAGTCCGCCCTGCGGCGGGCCATCGAGGCGCCGGCGCGCCGGGCCGCCCTGCGGCTCGAACCGGGGCTCATCGACGTCGTCGTGCGCGACGTGCTCGACGAGCCGGGCGCCCTGCCGCTGATGTCGCACGCCTTGCGCGAGACCTGGGCGCGGCGCGAGGGGCGCACCTTGACGGCGGCCGCCTACCGGGAGACCGGCGGCATCCGTGCCGCCGTGGCGATGACCGCGGAGGAGCTGTACGACGACATCGGCGTCGATCGGCGTGAGCGGCTGCGTGACCTCATGGTGCGGTTGGTCGTGCCGAGCGAGGGCGGGGACCCGGTGCCGGCGCGGATGCCGCTGGCCGTGATCGCGGCCGATCCCGCCTACGACCAGCTGGTCGAGGAGCTCGTCCGGGCCCGGCTCCTCACGTGCAGCGAAGGTGACGTCCAGCTCGCCCACGAGTGCCTGCCACGTGCCTGGCCCCGCCTCCAGTCGTGGCTGGACGAGGACCAGGCCGGCCTCCGCCTGCTGCGCCACGTGGCGACGACCGCGGCGGGCTGGGACGCGATGGGGCGGCCCGACAGCGAGCTCTACCGGGGCACCCGGCTCGCCGCCGCGGCCGACTGGCGCATGCGGGCCTCGCCGAAGCTCACCGAGGTCGAGGCCGCGTTCCTCGACGCGAGCGAGGCGCTGTCGGCGATCGAGGTGGAGGCGGCCGATGTGCGGGCGCGGCAGCAGGCGACCGCGAACCGGCGCTTGCGCGTGCTGCTCGCCGGCGCCGCCGTGCTGGCCGTCGTGGCGCTGGTGGCGGGGTTGCTCGCTGCTCGGCAGGCGGACCGCGCCGATCGCCAGGCGCGCGCCGCCACGGCCCGGGAGCTCGCAGCGGCAGCGGTGGCCAACCTCCCCGTCGATCCCGAGCGGAGCATCCTGCTCGCCCTCGCGGCGATCGAGGAGACGGGGGGACCGGACGGCACCGTCGTGCGGGAGGCGCAGGAGGCGCTGCACCACGCCGTCCACTCGTCCCGGATCGTGCACCGGATCCCCCAGGGCGGTGGCGAGCTCGCCGTGACGGCCGACGGCTCGAGGGTGGTGACCGTGCCTGAGCGCCCCGCCGAGCGCCACGCGACGGTCTGGAGCACCCGCACCGGCGAGGCGCTGCTGCGCCTGCGCGGCCCGCAGGGTCCCTGGGGTGCGGTGGCCATCGATCCGCACGACCGGCTCGCCGCCACGTCGCACGGGGACGGTGCTGTTCGCGTGTGGGACCTGTCGGGCGGCGAGCTCGTCCGGACGATCGACGTGGGTGCGCCGAACCTCCCGGTCGCGTTCACCGATGACGGCACCGTCCTGGCCACCGGAGTCCCCGGGGGTGTGGTGCGCTGGGACCTCGCGACCGGCGCCCGCATCGGCCGGTTCGGCGGCCCCACGCCCGTGGTGCTCGCGGCCACTGCGGCGGGGTCGCGGTTCGCCGCCACCTCTCACGCCGGCGACGCTCGCATCTGGGAGCCGGCCGGCGGGATCCGTCCGCTGGTCGGGCACATCTGGCCGGTCACCGAC
>DASTYO010000188.1:0-20357 GCA_035764875.1 Acidimicrobiales bacterium
GCTGCTCGCCTTCGTGGCCGAGCGGGTCGGTCGGCGCCTCCGCCGCCGCGAGCCGGGAGACGACACCAAGGAGCGACCGTCGGTGTCCGAGGGCGAGCTCCTCGCCTTCGCCGAGGTGGCGGTGGAGGCCGAGGCGATCGAGGAGGAGGAGCAGGCGCTCATCCAGTCGATCATCGAGTTCGGCGACACGATCGTGCGCGAGGTCATGGTTCCCCGCCTCGACATGGTCACCGTCGATGCAACCTGGCGGGTGAGCGACGTGATGGAGGTCGTCATCCTCAACGGCTTCAGCCGCATCCCCGTGGTCGGCGCCGGGATCGACGACATCGTCGGCATCGCCTACGCCAAGGACCTCATGCGTGCCGAGCGGGACGGCACCGGCCATGACCCGGTCTCCCAGCACGTGCGCGCCGCCCGCTTCGTGCCCGAGCAGCAGCGGGTGTCGGTCCTGCTGCCCCAGATGCAGGCCGAGCAGTTCCACATGGCGGTGGTCGTCGACGAGTACGGCGGCGTGGCCGGCCTGGTGACGCTCGAGGACCTCATCGAGGAGCTGGTGGGCGAGATCGTCGACGAGTTCGACGTCGAGGACCCGATGGCCGAACCGCTGCCCGGCGGCGCCTACCGGGTGAACGCCCGCATGCCGCTGGACGAGGTGAACGACCTGCTCGGGGCCGACCTGCCCGAGGGCGACTGGGACACCGTCGGCGGGCTGCTGTTCAGCTGGCTGGGCCACGTGCCCGCGAACGGCGAGTCGGTGGAGATCGGCGGGCACCGGCTCACGGCTGCGCGCGTGCAGGGCCGGCGGATCGGCCTGGTGCGCATCGACCGCATCGACGTCGGCGAGGACACGACCGCTGTCGAGCGCACCTCGGAGCGGTCGCGGTGAGGTCGGGGTTCGTCACCTTCGTGGGCCGGCCGAACGTGGGGAAGTCCACGCTGCTGAACCAGATCCTCGGCGAGAAGGTCTCGATCGTCTCCGACAAGGTGCAGACGACGCGCTCGCAGGTGCGCGGCGTGCTCAACCTCGGTCCGGACCGGGGCGGCCCCGCACAGCTCGTCTTCGTCGACACACCCGGCATCCACAAGCCCCGCACCGCCCTGGGCGACCGCCTCAACACCGCGGCCACCAGCGCGGTGCGCGACGTCGACGTCGTGTGCATGGTGGTCGACGCGACGATGCCCATCGGGCGGGGCGACCGCTTCATCGCCGAGAAGGTGCCCAGCGACGCCGTGCTCGTCGTCAACAAGGTCGACCGGGCGACGCCGCAGCAGGTGCTCGACCAGCTCGGTGCGGCCGGCGAGTTCGGCTTCGAGGCCTACTACCCGGTGTCGGCCCGCTCGGGCGAGGGCGTCGAGGCGCTGGTGCAGCACCTGGTCGAGCGCATGCCCGAGGGCCCGCAGTACTACCCGGACGACATGGTGTCCGACCAGCCCGATGCCGTGTGGGTCGCCGAGCTGGTCCGTGAGCAGCTCCTGGCCGTCACCCACGACGAGCTGCCCCACTCCATCGCGACCCGGGTCACCGAGCTCGAGTGGCCCTACATCCGCGTCGAGATCATGGTGGAGCGCGACTCCCAGAAGGGCATCGTGATCGGCCACAAGGGCTCCGTGCTCAAGGAGGTGGGCCGGAAGGTGCGCCAGCAGCTGCGCGAGGGCGCCTACCTCGACCTCCAGGTGGTGGTGCGCAAGGACTGGCAGCGCCGACCCGCCGACCTCGACGACCTCGGCTTCTGACGCCCGCTGCCGACCCGGCATCTCTGCCGCGTTCATCTCCGGTTCTCGGGTGCGTACGATGCGCCCGGCATGTCCGACCCCATCGAGCTCGCCGACGCCGCCGAACGCCTCGGCGTGCACTACCAGACGGCGTACCGGTGGGTGCGCGAGGGGCGCCTGCCCGCCGTGCGCGTGCGCGGCCGCTACCAGATCCTCCCCGCCGACATCGACGCCCTGGTCGCAGCGCGCGAGGCGCCTCGCCCGGCCGGGCCGTCGGTGGGGCGGCGCGACTGGCGTCGGCTCAGCGATCGGCTCCACGCCTCGCTGCGCGCCGGCGACGAGCGGAGCGCCGCCGACCTCGTGGGGCGCCTGCACGCCCAGCGGGAACCGGTGCTCGAGCTGGTGAGCCGGGTGCTCGCCCCGGCGATGGCCCGCATCGGCGACGAGTGGTCGGCCGGCCAGGTGTCGGTCGCCGAGGAGCATCGAGCATCCGAGATCGTCGAGCGCCTGCTGGCGGGCATCGACCAGCGCCGGCCCGGCCGGCCCCGGGGCACCGTGGTGGTGGCCGCACCCGGCGGTGAGCTCCACGGCCTGCCGGTCTCGATGGCCGCCGCCGTGCTCCGCGCCGACGGCTGGACGGTCGAGTCGCTCGGCCGAGACCTGCCCGCCGACGCCTTGCTCGACTTCGTGGAGCAGATCGTGCCCGACCTGGTGGTGCTCACCGCCACCATGCCGGCCATGGTCGACGCCGCCGAGGCGCTGAGCGACCGGCTGGCCGCCGCCGGCCACGACGTGCTGGTGGGGGAGCCGGGCCGGTCGCTCGCCGAGCTGGTGGATGCGGCGCGGCGCGTACGTGCCGAGCAGCGCCGACTGCTCGGCCAGCGGGTGCCCGAGGACGAGCAGCCGGCTCAGTAGGCGGCGCCGAGCGGGCGGTCGTGCCACCAGCGGGTGCCCAGCACGATGGTGAGCACCATCGTCCACACGGTGGCCTCCGGTCCGGCCGGCAGACCCCACGCCGGCAGCCACTCGAGCACCCAGCCGAGCCAGGCGGTGGGAAGCAGGACGGCGATGGCGGCGCCGCGGGCGAGGCGGGTGGAGCGGGCGAGGGCGAACGTCGCGCCGCCGGCTCCGAGCGCGGCGAAGAGGAACCACGGGAAGTGGGCGGCGAGGAGGGCGGCCGCGGCGGCGAGACCCGATCCCCCCTGGAAGCGGCGGAACACGGGCGCGCAGAACCCGGCGACGACGGCGAGTCCGGCCCACAGGGCGACGGACTGCCACGCGGCGAGCACCTGGTTGGAGAAGTAGCCGATCCGGGAGAACCCGCTGCCGGGGGACACCTCCTCGATGGCCCACCACGCGCCGGTGGACACGGCGAGGGCGACGAACGCCTCGAGCACCAGGTCGGAGGGGCGGGGCACGGCCTCGTCGTCCCGCGCCAGCCACCCGGCGGCCAGGGTGCCGACCACGTACGCGGACAGCACGATCGGGCCGGACAGGGTGGCGACGGCGGACAGGCTGCGCACGGCCCGGCACCGTAACCGTCGCCGGTGGGGCCGCCGCTCAGCTCAGCTCAGCGCAGCTCGGCGAGGAACGCCAGGACCTCGGCCCGGTCCTTGGTGCGCCGCATGGGCGGCAGGCCGCGGATGAGGTCCCACCGGTAGCGGGCCGTGGCGAGGCGGGGGTCGAGCACCGCGACCACGCCGCGGTCGTCGGCGGTGCGGATGAGCCGGCCCGCGCCCTGGGCGAGCAGGGTGATGGCCCGGGGGAGGTCGATGAGCTCGAAGGCCTTCGCGCCCACCTGCTCGCGCCGGGCCTCGAGCAGCGGATCGTCCGGCCGGGCGAAGGGCAGCTTGTCGATGATCACGCAGGACAGGGACGAACCGGGGACGTCGACGCCCTCCCAGAACGACATCGTGGCGAACAGGCTCGTGGTCGGCTCCTCGGTGAAGGCCTTGAGCAGCGCCGGCTTCGGCTGCTCGCCCTGGGCGAGCACCGGCGTGCCCAGCCGGGGCCGGAGGGCCTCGACGGCGGCCTGCATCGCCCGCCACGAGGTGAACAGCGCCATGGTGCGCCCACCGGCGGCTTCGACGAGCGCGGCGATCTCGTCGTGCACCGCGTCGGCCCGGTCCTGGCGGGGGTCGGGCAGGTGGGTGGCGCAGTACAGGAGGGCGTTCGCCTCGTAGTCGAACGGGCTTCCCACGTCGAGCTCGGTGGTGTTGCCGGCGGGGAGGCCGAGCCGCACGCGGAGCTTGGGCGGGATGGTGGCCGAGCACAGCACGGCGGTGGTCTCCCGCCACAGGAGCTCCTCGAGCAGGTTGGCCACGTCGATGGGGGCGATGCGCAGCTTGGCCGAGCCCGGGCGGCCCTCCACCCACGCCACGCTGCCGGTGGGCACCACGCTCGCCTTCAGGATCGCCTCGGACAGGCCGGTGAGCTGCTGGACCGCCCGGTTGCGGCGGGCCACCACGTCGACGTCCTTGTCGGGCACCTGCTTGAGGGCGGCGCCGGCCCGGTCGAGCTTCGTGCGCAGCGTGGTGAGCAGGTCGACCAGGCGCGCCGGTGGTGGGTCGAGGCGCTCGCCGGCCAGCTCGTCGAGGACGTCACCCAGCCGGGTCGCGTCGGCGAGCAGGTCGGTGACCAGCTTGTCGTCGGCGATGACGCGGCCGACGGCGTGGGCCGCCGCGCTGACCCGGCCGCTGGTGAGCTCGGCGCCGGCCGTGGCCGAGACGACCTCCTCGACGCGGTGCGCCTCGTCGAGCACCACGAGGTCGTGCGGGGGCAGCACCACGCCGCCGGCGGCGAGGTGGGTGCCGTACAGGTGGGTGTTGACGACGATGACGTCGGCCTCGGCAGCCCGGCGGCGGGCCGCCTCGGCGAAGCACGTCTCGCCCTTCGGGCACTTGGCGGCACCGGGGCACTCGTCGGCCCCCACCGACACGGCCTCCCAGACGGTCTGGCGGGGCTCGACCGCCAGCTCGGCCCGGTCGCCGACGTCGGTCTCCTCGGCCCACTGCAGCACGGCGGTGAGCCCCGGGTCGTCGGTGGCGACGTCGAGGCGGCCCTGGCGGTCGGCGAGCAGCTCGGCGACCCGCTGGCGGCACACGTAGTTGGACCGGCCCTTGAGGATGGCCCAGCGGAACCCGCCCAGGTGCTCGTCGAGGAACGGGAGGTCCTTGCCGGCCAGCTGGTCCTGCAGCGCCTTGGTGGCCGTGGCGACCACGACCCGGGCGCCGGAGACGACGGCCGGGACGAGGTAGGCCAGCGTCTTGCCCGTGCCGGTGCCGGCCTGCACGACGAGGTGGCGGCCGGAGTCGATCGAGTCGGCCACGGCCTCGGCCATGGCGCGCTGGCCCGCACGGACCTCGCCGCCGCCGGGCAGCTGGGCGACGACCTTCGCCAGCGCCTCGGCGATCTCGGGTGGGGCCACCGCCCGACGGTACCGCGACCCCGCCGACACCCAGCGCGACCGGCTGCTCCTCCAGGCGGCCCCGTGGCACGGCCCGCGCCCGGTGCGGCGGTAGCGTCGGCGCCATGGCCGTCGAGGGCATCGATCCTGCGCGGGTGCCGCGCCACATCGCCGCCGTCATGGACGGGAACGGCCGGTGGGCGCAGCGGCGCGGGCTCAAGCGCACCGAGGGCCACGCCGCCGGCGAGGAGGCGCTGCTCGACGCCACCAACGGGTGCCTCGAGCTGGGCGTCGAGTGGTTCACCGTCTACGCGTTCTCCACCGAGAACTGGCGGCGGCCGGCCGACGAGGTCCGGTACCTGATGGGCTTCAACGAGTCGCTCCTGCTGCGCCGGCGCGACGAGCTGCACGAGAAGAACGTGCGCATGCGGTTCATCGGCCGGCGGGGCTGGCGGGTCCCGAAGCGGGTGCTGCGGCGCATGGACGAGTCGGTCGAGCTGACGAGGCGCAACACGGGCATGACCCTCACCATCGCCTTCGACTACGGCGGCCGGGCCGAGCTCGTCGACGCGGTGCGGGCCATCGTCGCCGAGGGCGTCCCCGCCGACAAGATCACCGAGAAGACCATCGCCCGGCACCTCTACGACCCCGAGATGCCCGACCCCGACCTGATGATCCGCACGTCGGGCGAGCAGCGCATCTCCAACTACCTGCTGTGGCAGCTGGCCTACAGCGAGCTGACGTTCCCCGACGTCCTGTGGCCCGACTTCCGGCGCGAGCACCTGTTCGAGGCCGTGCGCGAGTACCAGGAGCGCCAGCGGCGCTTCGGCGGGGTCGAGAGCGCGCCGTGAGCTCGCGCCTGTACCGCGACGAGGGCGTGGTGCTGCGCACGTACAAGCTGGGCGAGGCCGACCGCATCGTGGTCCTCGCGACCCAGCAGCACGGCAAGGTCCGGGCCGTCGCCAAGGGCGTGCGCAAGACCCGCTCGAAGTTCGGCGCCCGGCTCGAGCCGCTGTCCCACGTCGCCCTGCAGCTGTACGAGGGCCGGAACCTCGACACGATCACCCAGGTCGAGGGCATCGACGCGTTCCGCCCGATCCGCGACGACCTCGACCGCTACGCGTCGGCGATGACGGTGCTCGAGGTGGTCGACCAGCTGTCGATGGAGGGGGAGGCCGATCCCCGCCGCTTCGCCATGCTCGTCGGCGTGCTGCGCACCCTCGCCGACAACGACAACCCGCTCGTGGTTCCGGCGTTCGAGCTGAAGGTTCTGGCGCACGAGGGCCTCGGCCTCGAGGTCGACCAGTGCGTCTCCTGCGGCGCCGGCGACCCGCTCGTGGCCATCGACCTGCTCGGCGGGGGCATGCGCTGCGCCGGCTGCCGCCAGGGCCGAGCCGTGTCGCCCGAGGCGCTGCGGCTGCTGCGCGCCGTCCTCGGCGGTCGCCTCGCGACCGTGCTCGCGGAGGAGCCGTCGCCGGCCGCCGCCGAGGTCGCCGCCATCGCCACCGAGGCCGTCGAGCAGCTCATCGAGCGCCGCCTCCGCACCCCCGGCCTGCTGGGCCACTGACCAGCGGGCGGAGCAGACCTAGGTGTCGATGGGCTTCCAGTGCTGGCGGGTGGCGTCCCACTGGAGCCACGCCTGCCGGTTCGGGTCCCACTGGAGGTAGGTGCCACGGGCCTGGTCCCACTGCGGCGCCGGCCACTCCGGGGCGGGCGCAGCTTCGGCGGCGGGCGGCGCGGCGTCGGCGACCGGTGGGCCCGCCGGCGACGACGTCGCCTCGGCCCCCGGGGCGGCGAAGGGCGCCGGCTCCGCGGGCGCGGCCTCGGGCTCCGTCGACGACGACCAGTCCGGTCCGGGCGTGGTCGGGGGCTGCCACTCGGTGGCCGGCTCGGAGATCTCGGGCAGCGTCGGCGCCGACCACTCGGGCGCGGCCGGCTCCGCGGCGCTCGCGTCCGGCGCGCGTGACCAGTCGGCGTCCGGCTCCACGGTGGGCGGTGCAGGCGTCGCCGGCGGAGGGGACGACGGCGGGGGAGACGAGGGCCACGGCGCAGGGGGCGGGCCGGCGGACGGCGTCCACCCCTGGCCCACCGGCGGCGGCGTCCCCCACGCCTGAGCGCCGGGAGCGCCGGAGACGGCGGCTCCCACCGGCGTCCCCACGCTGGAGGACGCCACCACGTAGGTGCCCGCGGCGAGGTCGCCGACGCGGCGGTGGCCGGTGGAGGTGAAGCCGGTGATGGCACCGACCACGGGAACGATCCACGGCGCCCCGTCGACGACCCACAGCAGCGTGCGCCCCAGGCTCTTGCCGATGCCGCACCGACGGCCCTGCTCGTCGACCACCCGCAGCCCGAACAGCAGCTTGCCGGGGGAGCCGCCGGTGAGGCCCTGGAGCACGACGAAGAAGGCGAACCAGCCGAACGACAGCAGCGTCTGCACGCCCGCCTCGCCGGTGTCGAGCAGGTAGATGTCGCCGTCGTAGGCGAGGCACGTGTCGGCCGCGTCGGGGTGC
The DNA here is from genome assembly GCA_035764875.1 of Acidimicrobiales bacterium. Classification (GTDB taxonomy): domain Bacteria; phylum Actinomycetota; class Acidimicrobiia; order Acidimicrobiales; family Salinilacustritrichaceae; genus Salinilacustrithrix. The sequence goes on from DASTYO010000188.1 coordinate 7,630, forward strand.
TGCTGCTCGAACAGGTCGCACGCGTCGGCCTCGGCCACCCCCGGCGGGATCTCGGTGTACTCGGACATCGACGCGAACCCGGCGAGCACGACGGCCGAGAACAGCGCCAGGTCGGCCAGCCAGGCGAGCACGCGGCGGCCCATGACCGCCGTCGGATCGCCGGGCGGCGGGGTGCCGTACTGCAGCGGTGCGGTCACGTCGCCGGTCTACCAGACGCCCTCTCGCCCGCCGGGCAACGGCTTCTGGGACCATCGAGGGCCACCGGTAGGCTGCCGCCCCCTATGGCCGAACCCACGCCTGAGCTGTTCGACAAGGTCGTCAACCTGTGCAAGCGACGGGGCTTCGTGTTCCCGTCGGCCGAGATCTACGGCGGGTTCCGCTCCACCTACGACTACGGCCCCGTGGGCGTGCTCCTGCTCCGCAACGTCAAGGACGCCTGGTGGCGCTCGATGGGGCAGCTGCGCCACGACGTGGTGGGCCTCGACGCCTCGATCCTGTCCCCGCCCGCCGTGTGGGAGGCGTCCGGCCACCTGGCCAACTTCACCGACCCGCTCGTCGACTGCCGAGAGTGCAAGGAGCGCTTCCGGCTCGACAAGCTCGACGATCCCGAGACGTGCCCGAACTGCGGGGCGAAGGGCTCCTTCACCGAGGCCCGCCAGTTCAACCTCATGTTCAAGACCCACGCCGGCCCGGTGGAGGGCAAGGGCGCCGAGGTCTACCTGCGACCCGAGACCGCCCAGGGCATGTTCCTCAACTTCAAGAACGTGCTCGAGACGTCGCGGAAGAAGCCGCCGTTCGGCATCGCGCAGATCGGCAAGTCGTTCCGCAACGAGATCACGCCCGGCAACTTCGTGTTCCGGACCCGTGAGTTCGAGCAGATGGAGATGGAGTACTTCGTGCCCCCGGCCGAGGCCGAGCAGTGGTACGAGTACTGGTGCAAGGCCCGCTACGACTGGTACGTCGACCACGGCATGCCCGAGGACAAGCTCCGGCTCCGGCCCCACGACGCCGACGAGCTGAGCCACTACAGCTCGGGCACGGCCGACGTGGAGTTCCTCTTCCCGTGGGGCTGGGACGAGCTCGAGGGCATCGCCAACCGCGGCGACTACGACCTCACCCAGCACGCCACGCACGCCGACACCAAGCTCGAGTACTTCGACCAGGGCACCGGCGAGCGCTACGTGCCCCACGTCATCGAGCCGGCGGCCGGTGCCACGCGCACGGCGATGGCGTTCCTCATGGCCGCCTACGACGAGGAGATCGTCAACGAGGAGCAGCGCACGGTGCTGCGGTTCAACCCCCGCATCGCGCCCTACACGGTGGCGGTCCTGCCGCTGTCGAAGAAGGACGAGCTGGTGGGCGTCTCCGACGAGGTGCTCTCGCTGCTGCAGCCGCACTACATGTGCGACTTCGACGTCACCCAGGCCATCGGCCGTCGCTACCGCCGCCAGGACGAGATCGGCACGCCGTACTGCGTCACGATCGACTTCGACACGCTCGAGGACCGGGCCGTCACCATCCGCGAGCGCGACTCCATGGCGCAGGAGCGGGTGCCCATCGACGGCCTGCGCGAGCGGCTCGGCGAGCGCCTCGGCTTCTGACGGGGGCCGTTGAAGGCGCGGGTCGCGGGCTCAGCCGCCGACCGGCCCGTCGATGAGCCAGCCGCCGCCCTGCTCGACGACGTCGAGGACGTAGTCCTCGCGCTGGCCGTCGTAGGTCAGGGGAACCGTGACGGTGCCCGAACCGAGGTCGACGACCGGGTCGCCGACGATCTCGATGTCGTGGCCGCCCCAGAACGCCTCCCAGGACTCCCGGTCCTGCTGGGCCTGGAAGCGCGGCGTGGTCATCGCCCACGCCTCGTCGAGCTGGTCGGCGTCGAGCGTCTCGAGGTAGGTGACGGCGGTGTCCGCAGCCGCGTCCGCGCCGCCGGCGTCCGACGGCTCGGCGGTGGTGGTGGTCTCCGGTTCGGTGGACTCCGTGGTCGTCGGCTCCGTGGTGGGCGCCTCCGTGGTCGCCGGTTCGGTGTCCTCGGGCGCCGCCGCCTCGGCGGGCGCGGTGGTGGGCGCGGTGCCGTCGGTGGCCCGGTCGCCGTCGGAGCCCTCGTCGTTCATGGCGGCCAGCAACAGGAGCCCGCCGGCCAGCACGAGCACGGCCACCACGCCGAGCCACAGCGCCCGGTTGCCGCGGCCGTCGGGCGGGGGCAGCGGCGGTCGGGTCCGCTCGACCGGCGCCGGCGCCGGCGTGGGTGACGGCGGCGGCGAGGGCGCGTGCGCCGCGGTGGCGGCGATCGCCGGCTCGACCCGGGTCGGTGCGACGTCCGTCGCCGGCAGCACCTGGGTGTGCTCGGGCCCGGAGTCGTCGTCCCAGCCGGCGCCGGCCGCGAGCCGCGCCAGGTCGTCCCGGAGCGCGCCGGCGTCGGGGTGGCGTGCGCCGGGGTCGCGGGCGATCGCCCGCTCGACGACGGCCGCCAGCCCCGACGGCACGTGGGCGGGCAGCGGATCGGGGTCGGTCTCGAGCACCTTGGCGACGTGGGCCACCACGTGCTGGCCGCCTTCCGCCGGGTGCGGGGGCGCCCCGGTGAGGCAGGCGTACAGGGTCGCGCCGAGGCCGTACACGTCCGAGGCCTCCGTGGCCGGCTGGCCGGCCAGCACCTCGGGCGCGGCGTAGGCGATCGTGGCGTGGAGGTTGCCCGTGAGGGTCGCCGTGATGTCCTGGAGCCGGGCGATGCCGAAGTCGGTGAGCTGCGGCTCGCCGTGCGGCGACCACAGCACGTTGTCGGGCTTGACGTCCCGGTGCAGCACGCCGGCGGCGTGCACGGTGGCGAGCGTGCCGGCGAGCTTGGCGCCGATCGCTGCGACCTCCTCCGGCTCCAGCGGCCCCTCCTGGCGGAGCCGATCGCCGAGGGTCCCCTCCGGCACGTACGCCATGACGAGGTACGGCGCACCGGCCTCGGTGATGCCGGCGTCGAAGACGGGAACGATGTTCGGGTGGTTCGACAGCCGCCCGACGGCTGCGACCTCCCGCTCCCAGCGGGCCACTGCCTCGTCGCCCGCGCCGGCACCGGCGGTGGCGATCTTCACCGCGACGTCGCGCCCGAAGGCCAGCTGCCGCCCTCGGTACACGACGCCGGACCCGCCGCTGCCGATGACCTCCAGCAGCTCGACGCCGGGGATCGCCGGTGTGGGCGCGTTCGGGCGGGAGCTCATGGACATGGCCCATACCCCAAGGCGGGGCAGATGGTGAACCCGCTGGCACCCGGATGTGCCGACGAGCAGGCTCGGGGCATGCGGGACGAGCTCGAGGTGAACCGGCAGCTGTGGGACGAGCGGGTGGCCCACCACGTGGCCAGCAGCTTCTACGACACCGCCGGCTTCGTCGCCGGCACGCACGACCCGCTGCGCCCGTTCGAGATCGACGAGCTCGGTCCGGTCGACGGCCTCGACCTCGTCCACCTCCAGTGCCACTTCGGCCTCGACACCCTGGCGTGGGCCCGGCGCGGCGCCCGGGTGACGGGGCTGGACTTCTCCGGCGAGGCCGTCGCTGCGGCGCGCCGCGTCGCCACGGACGCCGGCCTCGACGCCGAGTTCGTGGCCTCCGACGTCTACGACGCCCGCAACGCCCTCGGCGGCCGCACGTTCGACGTCGTCTACACGGGCTTCGGTGCGCTCATCTGGCTCCCCGACCTGCCCGGCTGGGCGGAGGTCGTCCGCGACCTCCTGCGCCCCGGGGGGTGCCTCTACCTCGCCGAGTTCCACCCGATCACCCACGTGTTCGGCTGGCAGGACCGCACGATCGAGCACGGGTACTTCGAGCAGGGCCCGTTCCGCTGGGACGACGAGGGCACGTACACCGACACCGACGAGGGCGCCCGGTTCGAGCACACGGCGAGCGTCGAGTGGCAGCACACGCTCGGCGACGTGCTGTCCGCCGTGCTCGGCGCCGGACTGGTCGTCGAGCTGTTCCACGAGCACGACTTCACCCTGTTCCCGCGGTGGCCCGACCTGGTCACCGCGCCCGGTGGGCGCTACGTGCTGCCGCCCGGCACGCCCAGCCTGCCGCTGGTCTACTCGCTGCGCGCCCGTCGGCCCTGACTCAACCCGCGTGCTGCGGTGACCGGCCCTCCGGCGCCGGGTCGCCGGCCGGCACGGGCGCGCCCCCGATGCGCCTGACAGCGGCGGCGAAGCTGAGGAGCCAGCCGAGGAGCACCAGACCGAGGTAGCCGTGGACCACCGGCGGCAGCCACGGGAGGTCCCCCTCCTCGGTCTCGCGCAGCAGGTACTGCGACTCGGCGGTGAAGGCCACGGTGCGGTCGACCGCCGGGATCTCGGGCTCGTCGATCTCGGGATCGGCCGGGAACCAGACCGGCACCGCCATGAGCTCGTCGCCACCGCGGTGGAGGCGCACGAGCGTCTTCCAGTGCCCTTCGATGGGCACGGGCGACTCGGAGCGCCACACGCCGTCGCCCACCTCCACCATCTCGGACAGCACCAGCCCGCCGCCCTGCCACGACGTCGCCTGGAACCAGTGGGCGTCGTCGGCCGCGTCGGCGGGGGACAGGCGGACCGTGACGTGAGCGCCCTCGGCGGCGACCTCGTCCACCCCGAACGTCGCCGTGCCCACGGGCTCCACCGCCAGCTCCGCGGTCACCGCGCCCACGTCACGCGGGAGGAACCACAGCACCGGCAGCGCGGCGAGCACGACGCCGGCGACGACCACCGACCGCCCGACGGTTGCACCCGGTGAGGCGAACCGGAAGGCGCCGGTGAACGCCGCAGCGAGGAGCGCGCACCCGACGGCGGCGACCACGGACGTCGCGACGGCGTAGGGGAGCAAGGTCGCGTTCCACGGCTGGTGGGCACCGGCGTTCCACGCCCACTCGCCGGCGAGGCCGAGCGTCCCGACCCCCGCGCCGGCTGCAACGGCGAAGCGGACCCGCCGGCTGGTGCCGAGCAGGTGGGCGACGGCCTCCACCACGACGGCGGAGGCCAGGAACATCGCCCCGTGCCGCGTCTCGACCGGTCCGCCGCTGGGGCCGAGCTGGAGCACCTGGGTGAGCGCGTAGATCAGCGCCAGCAGGACCGCCCGGCCCCGGCCGAGCACGAGCCGGATGGCCACGAGGCCGAGGGCGGCGGCCATGGAGATCAGCATCGGGTGGAAGACCTGGGCGAACTGCGGGACGCCGAAGCTGAACTCCCCCTGGCTCGCCACCAGGCCCTGGAGGGACAGCCACCCGGCGAGGCCGTGGAGGAACCGTGCCCAGCCCGACTGGCCGGGCCGCACCCCGGCGTCGGCCAGCACCAGCCAGCCGGCCAGGCCCGTGAAGCTGGCGCCGAGGATCATCAGCATGTGCGTCGGGCTCCACATGGTGACGTCGATGCCGAAGGCCAGGTGCCACACCTCGTCCATCGGGAACCCCGAGACCGCGCCGAGCCCCAGCGCGCCGAGCGGGAGCATCGACCACGGGATCCGGACCCCGGCGACGTGCCATCCACCCGACCAGCGGTCGAGCGTTGCGACCGTGGTGCCGAGGACCGCGCCGGCGAGGATGCCGAGCAGGCCGAGGAGGATCCCGGTGTGCGGCGCGGTGAACAGCTCGTCGTCCCGTCCGAGCGCGACGTGCCACTCGACGTCGCTGTAGAAGCCGACGCCGGCGAGCAGCAGGCCGTAGAGCGACTGGCCGATGGCGATGCCCGCCCAGCCGGGGATCCCCGTGACCCGGGTCATCCCGCGGCCGATCCGCTGCAGCGCACCGAGCGGTGCCTTGTCACCGGGCGCGGCCTCGCCGCGCCACCACAGCGCGGCGGCCACCGCCACGTAGGCCCCGAGGAGGCCGGTCACCGGGGTCCACGACGCGAGCGCGCTCCCCCCGAGGGTGCCCGACCCCTCTGCGGCAGCGACGACCTGCTCACCCATCCAGCTCCCCAGCATGTTACCAACAGTAACAGAGGGTGCCTGGTCGGAGCAAAGGGGATCCGCGCAGATGCGCACGGGTACATTCGCCCGGTGCTCACGATCCTCGCGGCTGCCGAGTCGACCCGGGAGAAGTTCGTCTCCTTCGACGTCCCCGCCTGGGTGTGGGCGGCCTTCGCCGTCCTCGTCCTCGCCTTGCTCCTCGTCGACCTGCTCGTCGTGCACAAGGAGGCGCACGCGGTCACCACCAAGGAGGCGGCCATCGAGTCCGCCGTGTGGATCTCGCTCGGCCTCCTGTTCGGGCTCGTGATCCTGGCGTGGCACGGCGGCGACGCCGCCGGCGAGTACTACGCCGGCTACCTCATCGAGAAGTCGCTGAGCATCGACAACGTCTTCGTCTGGGCGCTCATCATGGGCTACTTCGGCGTCCCGCAGAAGTACCAGTTCCGCGTCCTGTTCTGGGGCATCTTCGGGGCGCTCGTGCTGCGCGCGATCTTCATCTTCGGCGGCGTCGCCATCCTCGAGCGGTTCCACTGGGTGATCTACGTCTTCGGCGCCTTCCTGCTGTTCACCGCCCTCCGGCTGCTGCGTCCAACCCACGACGACGTCCACCCCGAGGACAACTTCATCCTGCGGATGGTGAACAAGGTCATCCCCTCCACGCCCGAGTACGACGGGCAGAAGCTGTTCACCCGCAAGGCGGGCCGTCGCCTCGCGACGCCGCTGTTCGCGGTGCTCGTGGTGGTCGAGTCCTCCGACGTGATCTTCGCCGTCGACTCGATCCCCGCCATCCTCGCCGTGAGCCGCGAGGAGTTCATCGTCTTCTCCTCGAACGCCTTCGCCATCCTCGGCCTGCGGGCGCTGTACTTCCTGCTGGCCGACCTGCGGAACCGGTTCCGCTACCTCCAGCAGGGCCTCGCCGTGGTGCTCGCCTTCGTCGGCATCAAGATGCTGATCAGCGAGGTGTACCACCTCCCGACGTTCCTCTCGCTCGCCGTCATCGCGGTCGTGCTCACCGTGGCCATCGTGGTGTCGATCAAGCGGCCGCTGCCCGAGGGCGAGGAGGCCGACGTCTCCACGCACGGGCTGCCCGGGCGGCGCGAGCACCATGAGGCCGGTGAGTCGGGCGGCTCCCGATCCGGCACGTCCGGCGGCACCGGCGCCGACTAGAACGGCCTGAGTGGGCATCGTCGAGGAGGACATCGCCAGGGTTCGGGCCGCCACCGACATCGTCGCCCTCATCGGCGAGTACGTGCAGCTCCGCCAGGTCGGCTCCCGCTGGCGTGGGCTGTGCCCGTTCCACACCGAGAAGACCGGCTCGTTCTACGTGAACGCCGTAGACGGGCTGTACCACTGCTTCGGCTGCCAGGCCTCCGGCGACGCCATCACCTTCATCCGCGAGCAGGAGCACCTCGACTTCCCCCAGGCCGTCGAGCGCCTGGCCGCCAAGGTGGGCATCACCCTCACCTACGACAAGCCGGGGGAGAGCCGCACCCGCGCCGAGCGCCGGCGGCTGGCCGACGTGGTCGCGGCCGCCGAGGACTGGTACCACGAGCGGCTGCTGTCGGCGCCCGACGCCGCCGCAGCCCGCAAGTACCTGCGAGATCGGGGATTCGACGGGGACGAGGTCCGCGAGTGGAAGATCGGCTGGGCGCCCGACGACTGGGACCAGCTGGCGCGAGGCCTGCGGCTGTCCATGCAGGACGCCGAGGGCACGGGTCTCGGGCGGGTGAACTCGCGGGGCCGGGTGAACGACTTCTTCCGGGGACGCGTGCTGTTCCCCATCCACGACGCCGACGGCACGCCGCTGGGCTTCGGCGGTCGCATCCTGCCCGGCGTCGAGGGCTCCAAGTACGTCAACACGCCCCAGACCCGGCTGTACGACAAGTCGCGCGTGCTGTTCGCCCTCGACCGGGCGAAGACGGGCATCGTCCAGGCGGACGAGGTCGTGGTGTGCGAGGGCTACACCGACGTCACCGCGTTCTTCCGGGTCGGTGTGCCCCGCGCCGTGGCCACCTGCGGCACGGCGCTCACCGACGAGCACGTGCAGCTGCTCCGCCGGTTCGCTCGGCGGGTCGTCCTGGCGTTCGACGCCGACGCGGCCGGTCAGGCCGCCGCCGACCGCTTCTACCAGTGGGAGTCCCGCTTCGACCTCGACGTCGTGGTGGCCGCGATGCCGCCCGGCGTCGACCCCGCCGACCTCGCCCGATCGTCGCCCGAGTCACTCGTCGCCGCCGTGGAGGGCGCCCGACCGTTCCTCGAGTTCCGGCTCGGCCGCATCCTCGACGGCGCCGACCTCACGTCGGCCGAGCACCGCGCTCGCGCGGCGGAGGAGGCGCTCGGCGTCATCGCCGAGCACCCCAACGACCTGGTCCGCGACCAGTACCTCATGCAGGTCGCCGACCGCTGCCGCCTCGACGTCGACCGGCTGCGCCAGCGCGTCGCCCGCGGCGACGTCCGCCGGCCCACGCCCCCCGAACCGGCCCGTCGGCGTCGGGACGAGCGGGCCGGGTCGCCGGTCGATGAGGAACCGGGTCCCCGCGCACCTGATCCCGACGGCGATCCGGGACCGGTCGACCCGGGCCGCCCGGCGGGCGGCGGTGGCCCGGCGCCGAGCCGCGACTCCTCGCCGGCGGTGGAGGTGCTGCGCCTCGCCGTGAACCGCCCGGAGGAGGTGGTCGACTGGCTCGACGAGTGCCTCTTCGACGAGCCGCTCCACCGCGACACGTTCCGCGCCCTCGTCAGCTCGGCCACCATCCACGAGGCCATCGAGACCTCGCCCCCGGACGTCGCCGCGTTCCTCTCCCGGCTCGCGGTGGAGGAGCCCGTCGACGACCCCCTCGACCCAGTGCTGCTGCAGGTGCGCTCCACTGGCAAGCGCCTCCTCGCGGAGGAGCGAGCGAAGCCCGAGCCCGACCTCGACCGCCTCGCCACCCTCGCCCGCCTCGTCGACCGCACCGGCTCGCCGACCGAGGGGCTCGACGCCGCCAGGGAGTTGCTAACGTTGGCGTCCCGAACGGGGGGCAGCTCATGAACCATGTCGCCGAAGAACCGGCTGTGCCGGACGCGGTGCTCGAGGCGTTGGTCGACAAGGCCCGGAGCAGCGGAGCGCTCCACCTCGACGCGGCCATGGTCGAGCTGCGCGTCGAGCTCACCGCCGACCTGCTCGCCCGCCTGAAGGCCATCTGCAGCGCTGCGGGCGTGCGCCTCGACGAGGACGTGCACGTCGACGTGCCGGACGACACCGACGTCGACGAGCCGCTGTCGGATGCCGACGAGCTGACCCGCGCCCGGCGTCGGCGCATCGCCTCTCGCAACCTGCGGGCCGTGAAGCCGCCCACCGGGGGCAGCAGCGACTCCGTGCGCCTGTACCTGCGCGAGATCGGCCGGGTGCCGCTGCTCAACGCCGCCGAGGAGGTCTCGATCGCCAAGCGGATCGAGGCCGGGGCCGCGGCTGCCTCCCACCTCGCCGACCTGGCCGCCGCCGGGCAGCTCGAGTCGCTGCCGTTCCACGAGCGGCGGCAGCTGCAGCGCACCGCGAAGGACGGCGACCGGGCCACCGACGAGCTCATCCAGGCCAACCTGCGCCTCGTCGTGTCGATCGCCAAGCGCTACGTGGGTCGGGGGATGCAGCTGCTCGACCTCATCCAGGAGGGCAACCTCGGCCTGATGCGGGCGGTGCAGAAGTTCGACTACACGAAGGGCTTCAAGTTCTCCACCTACGCCACGTGGTGGATCCGCCAGGCCATCACCCGTGCCATCGCCGACCAGGCCCGCACCATCCGCATCCCGGTGCACATGGTCGAGTCGATCAACAAGGTGCACCGCATCCAGCGCCAGATGCTCATGGAGCTCGAGCGCGAGCCCACGGTCGAGGAGCTCGCCGAGCGGGCCGACCTCACGCCGGAGCGGGTGCGGGAGATCCAGCAGATCTCGATGGACCCGCTCTCGCTCGACTCGCCGGTGGGGGAGGAGGACGACTCCAACCTCGCCGACTTCATCGGCGACGTGAACGCCGACGCCCCGGCCGAGGCCGCCACCAAGACGCTGCTCAACCAGGCGGTGCTCGAGGCGCTCGAGGAGCTCAACGAGCGCGAGCAGGCGGTCATGCGGCTGCGCTTCGGCCTCGAGGACGGCCAAGCCCGCACCCTCGAGCAGGTCGGCCAGGAGTTCGGCGTCACCCGCGAGCGCATCCGCCAGATCGAGTCCAAGACGCTCGCCAAGCTCCGGCACCCGCACCGCTCCCAGAAGCTGCGCGACTACCTCGAGTCCTGAGCCGCGCAGGTTCGGCGGTCGGCGAGGCCGCTGCTATCGTCGGCGATCCCTTCCGGGGTAGCTCAGCTGGCAGAGCAACTGACTGTTAATCAGTGGGTCGTGGGTTCGAGCCCCACCCCCGGAGCCACCAAAAGCCCAGGTCACAGCGTTGCGGCGCTTCTGGCCGACGAAGCGGTCGGACGAAAATCCCGCGAAAATCCCGCGCGTGAAATCCGGAGGCCACTTGCAGCGGGGCGCGCCGAGGCCGTCTCGGCCACGCTTCGTGGCGGATGTAGTCGCCGCTACTGGGGGAGCAGACGAGCGTGGCGGAGCTCGTCGATGGCCTGATCCGGCACGCCGACCACGTCGAGGTGCACGATCGAGCGGCCGCCCGGCCCCTCGACGATGTCGACGACGCGAGCCAGGAAGGGCTCGTCGGAGTCGCCAGCGACGATCAGGGCTCCGGGGCGGACTCGGTCTGGCTCGGCGGCGGTGTCGAGGAACGCCCACACGTAACCCGTGGCGTCGAGCTGCTGGACGTCGGCGGGCAGCGTGACGGTGACCGTGTTCTTCTCGCTCACTGCTGCCTCCCCACGAAGTGCGGGTTCCTCTTGACCTCGCCGAGCACCTCGAGCAGGCGCTGAGCGTGGGCTCCATCGTATGCCGGGAGCACGACGCTGTAGTGGGGCGCGGCGAAGCTGGGCAACAGCCCGAACCCGCCGCCGACCAACGACGCCGCGGTCGTCTCGGCGTAGCGGCTCCGGGTCCGCAGCCGGGGCCCGGCGAGGATGGCGTCAACCGTCCAGTCCCCGACGGTGATCTCGGCGGAGACGGCAACGAGGGGCGCGCCGTTCCACGAGAAGCGGCTGCGGGTTGCGTCGGCGTTCCGGAGCATCCCGTCGACGGTGAGAGGCCACCCTCGGACGACGACGTTTGAGTCCGGATCGAGCCGGTCATCGGAGCGCAGGTGCTCCTCGATGGGCTCGAGGTCGGTCACCGTGCGGCCGAGCTGGTCCGGTCGATCGACTCGACCGAGCCGAGCTGGGCGGTGCCGGCAGCGCGAGCCATCTCGTCGAGTCGCTCGGCGAGGCTCTCGGCCTGGCCGGGCATGAGGTGGCCGTACCGATCGAGGGTGAGGGCCGCGGAGGCGTGGCCGAGCATGCGCTGGAGCACCTTGACGTCGGCTCCGGCGGCGATGGCGAGCGAGGCGCAGGTGTGGCGCAGGTCGTGCAGTCGCAGCGGAGCGAGCCCTGCTGTCTCGACCGCGGGAAGCCACACCCGCTTTCGGAAGTTCTGGGCGACGAGGTAGCCGCCTTCGGGGGCGGGGAACACCAACGCGTCGACGGACTGGTCCTCGAGCGCACGGAGATGGGCATCGAGTGCCTCGGCGACCAACCGCGGCATCGAGACCGATCGGCGGCCGGCGGCGCTCTTGGGTGCAGACACGACGAACCGACCACCGATGTGCTGGACCTGCTCGGTGATCGAAATCGTGCGGCGGAGCAGATCGACGTGGTGGCGGCGTAGCGCCATCAGCTCTCCCGCCCGCAGCCCGGTGTATCCAGCCACGAGCACCAGCGCTCGGTAGCGCTCGTCCGTCTTCTCGGCCAGCAGGGCGAGCTCCTCGTGGGTCAGGAACCGCATGGGCGTCGTCTGCACCTGTGGGGGCTTCACGCCGCCGAGCGGGTTGCGCCCGATCAGCTCGTCGTCCACAGCGGCGCTGAGCACCCGATTGAGCGTTCGGTACGCCTGGGCGACCGTCGCCGGCGCGAGCGCCTTCCCTCCTCTGCCCTTCTTGACGGTGAGGTCGGACATCCAGGCTCGCAGCTGGGACGGCGTGAGCTTGGCCAGCTCGTACTCGCCGAGCACCGGGAGGATGTGGTTGCGGAGGTTGCTCTCGTAGCTGCGGCGGGTCTTCGGTCGGAGGTGGACCACGGTCCGCTGCCACTCGGTGGCCCACGCCTCGAGCGTGACCCGGCCGGCACGGGGGTCGATCCACGTGCCCGAGTCGATGGCCGCGTGGTGGTTGCGCTCGTGGCGCTCCGCTTCCTTCTTCGTCCGGAACGTCCGTGACCGTTCCTTGCCGTCAGGACCCCGGAGACGGACTTCGTAACGAACCTCGCCGCTGCGGGTGGGCTTCTTGGTGATCACAGGTCTGCCTCCTTGCCGGCTCGGCAGGGGAGCGCGGGTCGCCGCCTGTCAGGGAGTGTCGTCGTGGGTCGGTTCGGGTTGGTCGAGGGCGTCGAGGATCTCTCCGAGGGCAGTGAGGACTTCTCGGGCGGCGTCGATGTCGCCGAGCTGTTGCCGCAGCAGCATGCGGGCCCGCAGGGTGGTGAGCGCGGCGAGGCGGGGGTGGACGTCTTCTTGCATCCGTCCGAGGTTCTCCATGGTGCCGTCGTCGTGGAGCCGGACCCGGTGTTCGGGGGAGGGCCAGGACAGCAGGTACTGCTCCCAGGAGCGGAGGTTGTCCGGGGTGCCGATGACGACGTCGAACAGCTCCTCGGGCTCGAGACCGCCGGGGCTCGCGTCGGGGGTGGCGACGACGTGGCCATCCCAGGCCGACG
>DASTYO010000189.1:0-2746 GCA_035764875.1 Acidimicrobiales bacterium
GACCGCCTCCACCTCGAGCCGGTACGTCGTGCCGGCATGCAGCGCATCGGTCTCCAGCTCGGTGAGCGCCTGGTTCGGGATCACGGCGATCACCGACGTCGCGCCGCCGCTCGGCGTGGCGAGGACCCGGTAGCTGCTGAAGCACTCGGAGAAGCCGTCGAAGGCCGCCCAGCGCAGGCGGGTGCGGCCGCCGTCCATCGCCCGGACCAGCAGCCGGTCGAGCGAATCGAGCTGCTCCATCCGCGTGGAGCGGACCGGCGTTGCGGCGATGGGCCGATCGCCGGCGTCGTACGCCACGACCAGGTACGACCAGCGGGTGGCGGAGGGCAGGATGCTGGCGTCGACGGCGGAGGTCACGTACGGGTCGGTGATGTAGGTGTCGCCCCAGTCGACGGCCGGCGCGATGGGCGGCCAGTCGGTGGCGATCTCGCGGCTCGGACTGCGCAGGGCGGTGTAGTGGTGGAAGCCGGGAACGGCGAGCGGCGTCCAGTCCAGGACGACGCCACCGTTGCAGCCGAGGACCTCCAGGTCGAAGCCGGCGGCCGGCGGCACGGAGGACGACGCGTCAACGGTCGGTTCCGCGGACGCGGACGCGGTCGCCGTCGCGGAGGCCGATGCCGACGGCACGGACGGCGCCGCCGAGACCGTCGGCTGGGCCGAGCCGATGCCGGTGGAGGGCGTCGGCATGGCGACGGCACACCCGACCAGCAGCACGGCGAGCATGAGCAGCACGGGACCGGGACGCTCGGGCATCCGCGAGACGCTACCACCTCGGAGCGCGTGGAAGCGCTCCGTTCGAGGTGCGATACTGCCGGGAAGCCGGCTGTCCGCCCGACCGGACGATCGGCGAACGGAGGAACCATGGCCGACGCACCGGCGGTCATCGCCGTCGTGGACGACGATGCCGCCTTCGGGGAGCTCGTCCTGGACATCGTGGCCTCGGAGGGTCACGTCGGCACGACCGTTTCGCCCCGGGCCAACGTCGTGGACCGCCTCCGCGACCTCCGTCCCCGGCTGATCATCATGGACTGGCGGCTGGGCGAGGGGCAGGAGGGACCGACCGCGGAGCCGCTCCTGCGTGACATCGCCGACGACCCCGATCTGCGCGGCACGCCCGTGATCGTCTGCTCGGCGGACATGGGTGCGTTGCGCGAGCAGGTACCACGGCTTCCCCCGCAGCTCGCCGTCACGGTGCTCGAGAAGCCGTTCAGCGTCGACGCCTTCGTCGAGGTCTGCGACCGCGCTCTCGCGGGCTCGGACGTGCGCGCCTGACCGTCAGGGCGCCACGAACGTCAGCACATCCGTGCTCGCCGCCACGAATCGGCCCAGCGCCGTCGCGCGAACCGCCTCGACCCGGACGTAGTAGGTCGTCCCCGACACCAGGCCGTCGACCGTGAACGAGGTCGCCGCCTGGTCGCCGATGGCGGCCCAGTACGGATCCCCGTCCAGGTACGACGGGTTGGGGTCGGTGGTGGAGTAGACGAGCTTGTAGTACGTGAAGCATGCGGACGGGCCCCCGTACGAGGCCCAGCCGAAGGTCGCCTGGCCGGGAGCGCCCGGACTGGCTGAGACGGGACCAAGTGCCGTCACCGGCTTCGCCGTCGCGGCCTGTACCGCCGAAGTGCCGATGACCGATCCGGCGCCGTCCAGCGCCACGGTGCGGTAGTAGACGAGCGAGCCGGCGGGAGCGGTCGCATCGGTCGCGCTGGTCGACCAGCGGTCCTTGGTGGAGGTACCGCTGACCTCCGCGGCCGACTCCAGGCCCGGTGAGGAGGCGCGCACGGTCGTGTAGCGGAAGAACCGCGCGTCGTCGACCACCGACCACTCGAGCACCACGCCACCGTTGCAGCCGGTGGCGGTCAGGGTCATCGGCGCCGGGGTGGGGACGGGGGTCGGCGTCGGCGCCGTCGTGGGCTTCGGCGTGGCGACCGGTGTCGGGACCGGCGTGGGCGTCGGCGTTGGTGAGGGCGACGGGGTCGGTGACACCGTCGGCGACGGCGTCGGTGAGGCCGTGGGCGACGGCGTCGGCGTGGGTGAGGGCGTCGGGGTCGGCGTCTCGACGACCGCGCCGCCCGGCGTGCCGACCACGACCGCCGGCAGGGACGGGGGTGGCGTCGAGCGCGGCGCCTCGGCGGGACGCAGGATCGCCCCGGCGACCGCACCCACGGCCAGCGCGAGCGTGGCCATGGCCAGGATCGGCGCCAGGCGTCGGCGACCAAGCAGGTCGCCGAGCGTCCGGCGGCGGACGGGGGCCACCGGCGCCGGCGCCGGGTAGTCGGCGAGCAGGCGCTGGCGCAGGTCGGCGGCGAAGCCGGCGTCCGGCATCTCGTCGGCGGCCCGCGCCGACGCGCCGAGGGCCGAGAGCTGCGAGGCCAGGTCGGCGGTCAACCGCGCGTCGTCACGCCACATCGCTGGCCTCCATGCCCGGTGCTGCCGATTCGGTGCTCAACGCGGCGCGCAGCGCGCCGAGGGCGCGGTGCAGCTTCACCGCGAACGTGCGGCGCGAGCATCCCAGCACGGCGCTCGCCTCTGCCGGCTCGAGATCGTCGAAGAACCGGAGCGCGAGCACGCGCCGGTGGGTGTCGGAGAGCGCCGACATGGCACGGCGAACCTCGTCGCGGTCGATGGCCGCGACCATCTGGTCGGCACCGGGATCGAGCTGGTCGGGATCACTGGCCGGCGTGATCCGTCGTCCACGCCGCACGTGGTCGATGACCAGGTTGCCGGCCACCCGGTACAGCCAGCC
>DASTYO010000190.1:0-4819 GCA_035764875.1 Acidimicrobiales bacterium
AGGCGAGCAGCGGCAGCCGCGTGACGAGGCGGCCGATGTGCGCCACGCGGTGCCCGACCGCGTCGGTGCGGGCGAGGGCCAGGGCCTTGGCGCCCGACTCGACGCTCACGAGCACGAGCAGCGTGCCGGCCAGGACGGCGACCCAGACGGCCGGCTCCGGATCGGTGCGGTCGGCGTGGGCGAGGACCAGCAGGGCCGCCGCCAGCTGGGCGGCATGGCGGACGACCACGACCACCGACAGGTTGGTCTGGCGCCGGGCGAGGAGCTCGGCGAGGTCGCGCGCCCGCTCCGCACCTTCGTCGACGAGCATCGCCACGCGGGCGCGCGTGGTGTGGGCGAGCACCGTCTCGAGGGCGGCCAGCGCCCCGACGGCGACCAGGAGCACCACCACGAGGCCGGCGGTCACGGGGAGGCTCACGACGACCGGCCGGAGGTCACGGTTCCGGGTGGAAGCGGGCCAGCAGCGCCTGTTCCTTGGCCTGCATCTCGGCGGTCTCCTCGGGCTCGGCGTGGTCCATGCCGAGCACGTGGAGGATCCCGTGGACGACGAGGAGGGCGACCTCGTCGTCGACGGTGCCCCGGTGGTGCGGGCCGCCGGCGTGCTCGGGCGCCTGCCGCGCCGCGACGGCGGGGCAGACGACGACGTCGCCGAGCAGCACGGGGATGTCGTCGTCGTCGACGGGCGGCCGGTCCGGACCGCTGGTGCCGTTGTCCGGCCAGCGCCCGACCTCGAGGCCGTCGTCGTCGATGGGGAAGGCGAGCACGTCGGTGGGCCCGGACGCGCCCATGTGGCGCTCGTTGAGCTCGGCCATCGTCCGCTCGTCGACGAACAGCAGGCTCAGCTCGCTGGTGCGGCGCACGCCCTCGGCGGCCAGCACCTGCTCGGCCAGCCGCACCCACCGGGCGACGTCGACGGGTTGGTCGTCCTGCTCGTCGACCCCGAAGACCTGGGCGCTCATCGCTTCCCGCGACCCCGCTGCTCGCGCGCCGCGGCGTTGCGGTCGTAGGCGTTGACGATGTCCTGGACGATCCGGTGGCGCACGACGTCGCGCGCCCCGAGGTGCACGAACTGCAGGCCCTCGATGCCGGTGAGGATGCGCTCCAGGTCGAGCAGCCCCGAGCGACCGCCCTGCACGTCGACCTGCGACGTGTCGCCCGTGACCACGACCTTCGATCCGAAGCCGATGCGGGTGAGGAACATCTTCATCTGCTCCGACGTGGCGTTCTGGGCCTCGTCGAGGATGATGAAGCTCGCGTTGAGCGTGTTGTGGGTGACGAGGAAGTCGTCGGTGACGTAGAGGGAGTCGGCCGCACCGACCTGGATGCACACCGTGTCGGCCTCGCCCGCCGGCTCGATGCGGTCGATCATGCGCATGGGCCGCCCGGCCCCGTAGAAGTCGTACTTGGCCTTCTTGGGAGCGAGGCGGAACGGCTCGATGCCACCGGGCAGCCGGATGTCGAGGATGTGGCTGTCGGCCCGGTGGTGGACCTCGCGCCCGCGAGCCCGGCCCGGCGTGCGACCCTCGGCCGGCCGGGTGCGCACGTAGGCGACCCCGCCGAGTGACCGCACGAGGAACACGACGTCGTCGCGCAGCTGCGGTGAGCAGGTCGTGTACTGGATGCGGCAGGTGCGGGCGGCCTGCGTGACCGGCCCGCCGTCGCTGTCGAGCAGGCCCTGGAGCAGCGCGATGCGGACGTCGGGGGTGTTGAAGAGGTACTCCCGCGGCACGAACTTCGTCTTCGAGTCGGTGCCCACGAGCTCGAGCTCGCGCAGGACGCCGGTGACCGGGTTGGTGGGGCCACCGCGCCCGACGTGCGCGCGCTTCTTGAGCACGTAGTCGACGCCGGACTTGTGCACGACGTCGATGCCCTCGAGCGCGTCCTCGAGCGCGATCGCCAGCTCAGGGTCCGCGGTCGTGAACGACGGTGTCGTCCTCCCGGTGATGCACCCGTCGCCGAGCAGGAGGCCCAGCGCGTAGGGGTCCATCGGCACGTGTTGCGGGACGAACTGGGCCGGTGCGCTCAGCATCGGCAGCTCGTAGAAGCGCTGATGGTGGCGGCGGAGGTTGCCCACCATCTCCTGGGTCTGCAGGACCCGACCCGGCGTGCCGTGCTTCTTGTCGTCGAGCGTCTTGACCGTCCACAGGTGCTCGGCGCAGGCCAACGTGGAGGCGCCGTCCTGCGTGGCGACCCGGAACACCTGCTTGCGGCCCTGCGGGAAGACGCCGAGCACCGGGGTGGGCATGCCGTCGGAGCCGGTGACGAGGTCACCGACCTCCAGCGAACCGATCTCCCGCCACCCGGTGGGGGTGAGCACCTTGCGGTCGACGGGCTGCGCTCGGCCGCGCATGAAGGCCAGGGGCGCGACCTCGACGAGGTTGCGGTCGAGCAGGCGCTGGGCGCCCTCCGGGTCGACCATGTCGTAGAGGGCGTCGTAGAGCGGCCGCAGGTACGGGTCGATCTTGGCCATGAGGTCGCCGGGCAGGAAGCCCAGCCGCTCCCCCGCCTCGACGGCCGGCCGGGTGAGGATGATGCGCTCGACCTCGTTGCGGTGCAGCGCCTGGACGGCCATGGCCACGGCCAGCCACGACTTGCCCGTGCCGGCGGGCCCCAGGCCGAAGGTGATGACGTTGTCGCGGATGGCCTCGATGTAGCGGCGCTGCCCCGCCGTCTTGGGCCGGACGGAGTTCCCCTTGGCCGACCGGAGGATCTCGGTGGCCATCAGCTCGGACGGACGCTCGTCGTGGCGCACCATGTCGATGGCCCGCTGCACGCTCTCGGCATCGAGGACCTGGCCGGAGGCGACGAGCAGCACCAGCTCCTCGAAGACCTTGCCCACGGCGCCGGCGTCGGGGCCGGTGGCGGCGATCTCGTTGCCCCGGGCGTGGATGGCCGTGTCGGGGAAGGCGCGCTCGACGAGACGCAGCAGCTCGTCGCGCTGGCCCAGCAGCCCGGCCATGAGGTGGTTGCCGGGAACGTTGACGACGACTTGGGTGTCCGACACGATCAGCCGGATCCTACCGCCGGACGTCCCGGAGCCGATCCCGTGCACCCCCACGACGACGACACCGTCACCGCAGGCCTGATCGACGCGGCGAGCGGCGTGCTCGGCGGAGACCGCCTGGCCCGCTCGCTGGAGCGCTGGGCGGCCGACGCGGCGGTGGACGAGGCCGCCCGCCGCCGGGCCCGCCAGCGGTGGCTCCGACTGCAGGCCGAGGAGGAGGCCAGCCTGGTCGGCACGCTCGTCGACCTGGCCGAGCGGGGCCGGCCCGTGACCCTCGACGTCGGCGACCAGCGGCTGCGCGGCCGGGTGGTCGGCATCGGCAGCGACTTCCTCGCCCTGCGCACCGACCGCGACCAGGAGGCGCTGGTGCGGACCGCGGCCGTGGACGCGGTGCGCGCGGAACCCGGCGAGCGCGCCGTGGTGGGCGACCGGGCCGCGCTCGTGGACGTGGCGCTGGCGGCCGTGGTCGGGCCGCTCACCGGCGACCGCCCCGGTGTGCTCGTGCGCACGCGAGCCGGGACGACGGTGCGGGGCGAGCTGCGCAGCGCCGGCACCGACGTGCTGCGCCTGCGAACCGACGGGGACCCGGCCACGCCGGTGTGGGTGCCCCTGGCGGCGATCGACGTGCTCGTGCTCGACCCCTGATCGGACCTCGAGCGCTCAGACCTCGAGGTCGGCCTGCTCGGCCTTCGACCCGGAGTCGGGGTACAGGTGCTCGAGCGAGCCGGGTTCGATGCGGGCCCCCTCGATGAACGCGTCGACGTCCGCCCGCTTGATCCGGATGACCCGACCGAAGCGGTAGGCCGGCAGCTCACCCTGGTCGATGAAGCGGTACAGCGTCCGGGGCGTGATGCCGAGGGCCTTCGCGGCGTCGGCCGTGGACAGCCATTCGACGGATGCAGTCATGGGCACCTCCGTGCCGACGGGTGCGACCGGCTGGTCGTGCGTGCGAACGCACTGCGAGTGTACCGCCGCCCGGACGACCGAGCCAGCATCTCGACTGATCTCGATGTCTTCTCGTGCGCGCCAGCGACTGATCGTGCAACACTCTCGTGGTGTTTGCATGTCTTCCACTCAGACACCGGACGGCGGGTGCCGCGCACCGCGCGCCGATGACCGCGCGTCGAGGGCAGGTTCCGGCTGCCGCCGGCAGGAGAGGCCTGCTCGTCCAGCGAAACGAGTCGGCGTGACCTCCACCACGACACGGAGGACCGGGTGGGCGGCAGGGGCCGACGGCGACGTTCCGCGCCGCATCGAACGGCGGGTCGGTCTCCCCTCGAGCCGGGCCGTGGTCGGTGGGCTGCTCATGGCCCTGGCCGCCGTCGGCACGTTCCTCGCGTACACCGAGGCCTCGGCGGACGACACCATCGACGTCCTGATCGCCCGCCGGGCGCTGGCGCCGGGCGAGCTGATCGCCGCCGGCGACGTCGAGCTCGTGCCGGTCGAGCTGCCCGGATCGGTCCGGGGCCTCTTCGGCGCCGTCGATGCCGCAGTGGGCCGGCAGGTCACCTCGCCGGTCGGCGCCGGCGAGCTCCTCCTGGCCTCGGCCACGGCGGAGGCGGTGGCGGGCCAGGAGTCGCTCGAGGTGGCCCTCAGCCTGCCGGCCAGCCGCGCCGTCGGGCGGCTGCGGCCGGGCGAGCGGGTCGACGTCTTCTCGACCTGGGGCGGCGACGTCACCGAGCTCATCGCCGTCGATGCCCGCGTGCTCGAGGTCGCCGGTGGCACGTCCCGCGGGCTGGGGGGTGCCGAGCCGGTCGTCGTGCGCCTGGCGGTTGCCGACTTCAACCAGGTGGAGGCGCTGGTGCACGCCCAGGC
>DASTYO010000191.1:0-21176 GCA_035764875.1 Acidimicrobiales bacterium
TTCCTCGGCGCCGACGGCGAAGGCGGCGACGACCAACCCCTCGACGATCTGGTAGGGGTTCGCCCGGAGCAGGGCCCGGTCCTTGAAGGTGCCCGGCTCGCCCTCGGCGCCGTTGACCACGACATAGCGGCGGGTTCCGGCCTGGCCGGCGATGCCGGCCCACTTCCGCCCGGTCGGGAAGCCGCCGCCGCCCCGGCCCCGGAGGCCGGACGCGGCGATGGCGTCGATCGTCGCCCGGGGACCGAGGCGCTGCGCCGCCTCCAGGCCGAGGCCCCCGACCTCGGTGGCCAGATACGCCTCGAGCGACTCGACGGGTTCGGTGGGCAGCAGGAACGGAGCCATGGCACGTGGCCTACCGCATCGACGTGGACGCCACAACGGGTGGGCCGGCCGGTCCTCAGGTGGCGCGGAAGCGCAGGCCGGCCGACTCGAACCGGTCGAGCACGCCGAGCCCGAGCGCGGTGGCGGGCGTGAGGAAGCCGGCGCCGTCGGGTGTCGGTGCCTCGGGGTCGGCGAGGGCGAGGGCGGCCTCGCCGAGCATGGTGGCGGTGGACTTGTAGCCGGGGTGGCCGTCGGCCTCGACCACGACGTCCTGCGTGCCGCCGCGGACGTCCACCGCCCGGGCGTCGAGGCGGTACCGCCAGCGGTCGAGGTCCTCGGGTCGGGGACCGTCGCCGGGGGACGGGCCGAGCCGCTCGAGGGTGTCGGCCACCGACCGCCGCACGGACTCGCGCGCCCGGGTGAGCGTGCCCATGCCCATGGCCAGCAACGACCCGGCGACCGCGGCCGGCGCGGCGAGCGGGACGGGCAGCATGCCGGCGGTGGCGACGCCCTCCGTGTACTCGAAGTCGGCGGCGTGGATCGAGTCGCCGCTGTCGCGCAGCAGGGATGCCGAGCGGTGCACGACCGGCGGGTTCAGGAACGGGGAGGGCACCATCGGCGACAGCCACCGCCCGGTGCCGGCGTGCTTGCGGGGCCGCAGGTCGTACCGGCCGTGCCGGCGGTCGCCCGTGTCGAGCAGGTGCGGGTCGGTGACCTCGCTGCGGCCCCGACGGATCTGCTCGAGCCCGCTCGCGAAGGTGCCGCCCGACACGGTGTCAGCCGCCGAGCGGACGCGCAGGTCTCGGTCGGAGGTGATGGTGACCGCCACGTCCACCGAGCGGACAGGGAGCCCGGTGCGCTCGTGCAGCGCATGGGCGGCGAGCAGCGCCCCGAGATCGAACGGGAGGGCCTCGAAACCCGCCGTGGGCACGATGACCGCCCCGCTCGCCGTGGCCCGCTCGTCGTAGCGGCGGATCATGTCGGAGATCCAGTCGATCTCCCCGCACGGGTCGATGCAGTGCGTGCCCAGGCGGGCGCAGGCGGCGTACACCGGCTCGCCGTGGCGGGCGAAGGGCCCGACGAGGTCGGCGACGACCGTGGCGGCGCCCACGACCGCCTCGACGGAGCGCGGGTCGGTGGTGTCCGCGTGGAGGACGTCGGCCGCCTCGGCGCCGACCGACGCCAGGGTCGCCTCGATGCGAGCGCGGTCGCGCCCGGCGACCGCCCACGTGAGCCCGAGCTCGGGGGCACGACGGTGCAGGTAGCGGGCGACCTCACGGCCGGTGACGCCCGTGGGGCCGAGCAGGACCACGTCGAAGCGGCGGGACGTATCGGTCATGGGCGCAGCGTTGCAGGGCGCGCCGACCTCCGCCAACGGCCGCTACCGTCCGGCCCATGTGCGGCCGGTTCGTGTCCACCTCCCCGCCCGACGAGCTGGCGGCGTACTTCGGCGCCGAGCCGGTCGCCGAGGCCGTGCTGGAGCCGAACTGGAACGTGGCACCCACCCAGGACGTGCTCGCCGTGGTGGAGGCCGACGGCACCCGCCACCTCGACGCCTTCTACTGGGGCCTCGTGCCGTCGTGGGCGAAGGACGTCAAGATCGGCTCGCGGATGATCAACGCCCGGGCCGAGAGCCTCGCCGAGAAGTCGGCGTTCAAGAAGCCCTTCGCCACCCGACGCTGCCTGGTGCCCGCCGACGGCTTCTACGAGTGGAAGAAGCTCACGGCCGGCAAGAAGCCGAAGAAGCAGCCGATGTACATCCACCGGGCCGACGGCGCTCCGGTCGCGTTCGCCGGGCTGTGGTCGATCTGGCGGGGACCTGACCACGACCAGGAGCCGCTGCGCTCGCTCACCATCGTCACCACGAGCGCCAACCACCTGATGGAGCCGATCCACGACCGCATGCCGGTGATCCTCCCCGAGGAGCACTGGGCGACGTGGCTCGATCGCGACAACCACGACCTCGACGCCCTGGGGAAGCTCCTGGTGCCGGCCCCCGAGGACCTGCTCGTCGTCACGCCGGTGGGTTCGCAGGTGAGCAACGTGCGCAACAACGGCCCCGAGCTCATCGAGCCCGCGCCCGAGCAGGAGCCGCTGCTCTAGGAAGGCTCAGACGCCGGGATCGTGGCCCTGGTCGCGCAGGGCCGAGACGATGGCCTCGCGGGCCGCGTCGAGCTGGGTCGGGTCGGGGTCGCGCGCCGCGTTGGCGAAGTCCATGTCGTGCACCCCGTCGATGGGCACGACGTGCAGGTGCACGTGGGGGACCTCGAGGCCGGCGATCATCAGGCCGATGCGGGTGGGGGAGAAGGCGGCCATCTGGGCCTGCCCGATGATCTGGCTCACCCGCACGAGGTGGGCGTTGAGCTCGGGGTCGACGTCGAGCCAGTGGTCGACCTCGGCGATCGGCACGACCAGTGCGTGGCCCTGGCGCAGCGGGTTGATCGAGAGGAAGCCCACGCAGCGGTCGTCGCGCCACACGAACCGGCCGGGCAGCTCGCCGTCGATGATCTTCGTGAACACGGTGGCCATGGCCGGTCAGTGTGCCAGCCAGCCGTAGGCTCGGCGCATGGAGGACCAGCCCCTCGAGGAGGCCGCCGACGCCGCCGTCGCCCCCGAAGACGAGATCGTCCTCGACCGCGCCGCGCTCGAGGACCGCATCCTCACCCTCCCCAACCTCATCACGGTCGTGCGGCTGTGCACGCTGCCGGTCTTCGTGTACCTGCTGTTCGGCGCCGACGACCGATGGGCGGCCGGGTGGGTGCTGTTCGCGATCGGCAGCACCGACTGGCTCGACGGGTACCTGGCCCGCCGGCTCGGGCAGGTGTCGACGGTCGGCAAGGTCCTCGACCCGGTGGCCGACCGGCTCCTGTTCTTCGTCGGCGTGGGCTCGATCATCATCGACGGGTCGGTGCCGCTGTGGTTCGCCGTCGCCGTGCTGGTCCGCGAGGTGGCGGTGGCGGTGGGCACGCTCTCCCTCGCAGCGATGGGCGCCACCCGCATCGACGTCACCTGGTTCGGCAAGGCGGCCACGTTCCTGCTGATGGGCGCCTTCCCCGCGTTCCTCGTCGGCGCCAGCGACCACGGCACCGCCGACGGCTTCCGCGCCCTCGCGTGGGCGGTGGGCGTGCCCGGCCTCGTGCTCGCCTACTGGTCGGCGCTGCTCTACGTGCCCCTCGGGCGGAAGGCGCTCGCCGAGGGGCGCGCCGCCCGCGCAGGCGGGGCCTGAGGCGAGCCGGCTCGCCATCCCGGAGCGGGCACGGAGGCTTCCGGTAGCCTCCGCGGGCATGAACGTGCCCGACGATCTCGCGTACTCGTCCGACCACGAGTGGGTCCGCAGCGACGGCGGCCGGGCCCGGGTCGGCATCACCGACTACGCGCAGGACGCCCTCGGCGACGTCGTGTACGTCCAGCTCCCCGAGGTCGGCGCCACGGTGGCCGCCGGCGACGCCATCGCCGAGGTCGAGTCCACGAAGTCGGTGTCCGACATCTACGCCCCGGTCTCCGGGACGGTCGTCGAGGTGAACACCGAGCTGGCCGACGCACCCGAGCGGCTCAACGAGGATCCCTACGGCGAGGGCTGGATCTTCGTCATCGAGACCACCGACGGCGGCGGCGAGCTCCTCGACGCCGCGGCCTACCGGGCGCTCATCGAGGGCTGAGGGCGTCGGTGGCTGACCAGGTCTTCTGCAACCGCTGCGGGCATGGCAACCCGCTCGGGTCGAACTTCTGCTCGTCGTGCGGCGCGGGCCTCGAGCACCGCGGCGGCGAGGACAAGACGATCACGTTCCACCCCGAGCCGGCGCTGGAGGGCGCCGAGGACCTC
This sequence comes from Acidimicrobiales bacterium, assembly GCA_035764875.1. Classification (GTDB taxonomy): domain Bacteria; phylum Actinomycetota; class Acidimicrobiia; order Acidimicrobiales; family Salinilacustritrichaceae; genus Salinilacustrithrix. The sequence continues at coordinate 4,145 of DASTYO010000191.1, forward strand.
GGCGTCGACCTGAACGAGCTGCCCGCCGGCGTGGGCGCGCTCATCGTCAAGCGGGGCCGCAACGCGGGCAGCCGGTACGTGCTCGACGGCGAGCGCACCACCGCCGGCCGCCACCCGGAGAGCGACATCTTCCTCGACGACGTCACCGTCTCGCGCCGCCACGTCGAGATCCTGCGCGACGGCGCCGACTACACGGTGCGCGACGTCGGCTCCCTCAACGGCACCTACCTGAACCGCAACCGGGTCGAGGAGGCGCCGCTGCGCGACGGCGACGAGCTGCAGATCGGATCCTTCAAGCTGGTCTTCGTCCACGGCGGCGGCTGATGGCGGAGCGCGCCCACCTGTCCATCGGCGAGGTCCTGTCCCTGGTCCAGGAGGAGTTCCCGGACATCACGATCTCCAAGATCCGGTTCCTCGAGTCCCAGGGCCTGCTCGACCCGGAGCGCACGCCGTCGGGGTACCGCAAGTTCTACGACGCGGACATCGAGCGGCTGCAGTGGATCCTGACCCAGCAGCGCGACCACTTCCTGCCCCTGAAGGTCATCCGCGAGCGGCTCGCCGAGTGGGACGCCACCGGGCTGCCGCCCGCCGGCGAGCACCAGTCACCGCCCGCCGAGCAGCTGCCGGGCGCCCTGCAGCCCGGCGATGTGCCCGCTCCGGACACGCCCGCCGACGAGGGCGCGGCTGACGACGAGACCGAGCCGCTGGGCGAGGCGCCCGTCGGCCGCCACCTGCGCACCGACGAGCCCGAGGGCGACGCCGTCGAGCCCGAGGCCGAGGCCGAGACGGCACCCGCGGACGACGACACCCGCCACGCGGCAGCCTCCCTGGCGGCGGCCTCGGCGATGGAGGTCCGGCCGCCGTCGGCCGAACCGCCGCCCGCAGCCCCGACGCCGGAGCCGCCGGCCACGCCTGCGCCGCCCCCGCCGCCCGAGCCGACGGTGGCGCCCGACGACGGTTCGCTCACCGCCGAGGAGCTGGCCGCCCGAGCCGGCGTCACCGTGCGCGTGGTGCACGAGCTGGAGGGCTTCTCGATGATCAGCTCCCGGCGCATCGGGCCCGACACCTACTACGACGTCGCCCACCTCCCAGTGGTCGAGGCGTGCCGGGCGTTCCTCGACCACGGCGTCGAGGTCCGCCACCTGCGCATGTACAAGATCGCCGCCGAGCGGGAGGCCGGGGTGCTCGAGCAGCTCATCATGCCGCTGCTCAAGCAGCGCCACCCCGAGGCCCGGGCTCGGGCCGTCGAGACGGTCACCGAGCTGGCCCGGGTGGGGGAGGAGCTCCACGCCGCCCTGCTGCGCCAGGCGCTGCGGAGCACGCTGCCCACCTGAGCAGATTCCTCATCGCCCGCCCGACCCACCTCCGGGACCCAGCGGTAGGGTGGCGCGCGATGACATCGGAGATGGAGCTCGTCGGCGTCCGCGTGGACATGCCCTCGAACACCCCGGTCATGCTGCTCCGGGAGCTGGAGGGCGATCGCCGGTTGCTGGCGATCATGATCGGCGGCCCGGAGGCCCAGGCCATCGCGTTCGCCCTCGACGGCGTCGAGACCCGCCGGCCGCTCACCCACGACCTCATCGCCCTGCTGCTCGACGAGCTCGACGCGCAGCTCGACCGCATCGTCATCTCGGCGCTGCGGGACGACGTCTTCTACGCCGACCTGCACCTGCACCTCGGCGACGAGGACCACGTCGTGTCGGCCCGGCCGAGCGACGCCATGGCCATCGCCGTGCGGGTCGGCACCCCCGTCTTCGCCGACGAGGCGGTGCTCGCCGAGGCCGGCTACGTCGACGTCCCCGACGACGAGGACCTCGAGGACACCGAGGACGTCGTCGAGGAGTTCCGCGAGTTCATCGACCAGGTGAACCCCGAGGACTTCGCCTCCTAGGTCACGCACACCGACGTGGCATGGGGGGAGCGGCTGGGCCGCAGGCAGGCGGCGGGCCGTCCGGTCCCGGTGAGCGCCACCGGACGGGTCCGGCGCGGGGTGCTGCTGCTCGTCGCCGTCACCGGCGTCGGCATGCTCGCCTACGTGGCCATCGGCCTCGACGTCGAGGACGCGCTGTACCAGACCGTGCTCACGGTGGCCACGGTGGGCTACCGGGAGATCGGCCCGGCCGAGGTCATCGACAGCGCCCGGTACCGCATCGTCACGATCGTCCTCGTCGTCACCGGCGTCGGCACCGCGCTCTACACCCTCGGTGTCATCCTCGAGGCGATCGTCGAGGGTCGCCTCACCGACCAGATGTGGAGGAGGCGCATGGACCGCACCATCGCCGGCATGTCCGACCACGTGATCGTGTGCGGCTGGGGCCGGGTCGGGCAGACCATCGCCCGCAGCCTCACCGGCGCGGGCACGCAGGTCGTGGCCATCGACCTCGACCCCGACCGCTTCACCGACGTGCCCGTGCCGTTCATCGAGGGCGACGCCACCGACGACGCGGTGCTGGCCGCCGCCTCGATCCACCGCGCCCGGGCGCTGGTCGCCGCCCTCGACTCCGATGCCTCGAACCTGTTCGTGACGCTCTCGGGCCGCTCGGTGCGTCCAGACCTGTTCATCGTCGCCCGGGCCCGCATCGAGTCGGCGGAGGCCAAGCTCCTCCAGGCCGGCGCCGACCGCGTGGTGAACCCCCAGCACATCGGCGGGCAGCGCATCGCGGCGATGATCCTCCAGCCCTCGGTCACCGACTTCCTCGACGTGGTGATGCACGACGCCGACATCGAGTTCCGCCTGGCGGAGGTCGAGGTGCCGGCCGGTTCCGGCATCGCGGGGGAGACCCTGCGCGACGCCCACATCCGCGATCGCACCGGCGCGCTCGTGCTGGCGATGCGCGACGCCGAGGGTCGCTTCCGCAGCAACCCGACGCCGGAGACCAAGATCTGCCCGGGCGAGGTGCTCATCGCCATCGGGACGCCAGGGCAGCTCGAGGCGCTGCGCCGGGAGGTCGCCGACCGCTGAGGACGGCCCCGTTGACGGTTCGCGCGCCCGGTCGTACGATGCCGCCCACGACATGCGCGTAATTTCGCCGGTGTGGTCCGAACGACCACGTGGCGGCGCGCCGGGGCCGAGGAGCACGCAGCCATGGCAGGGACGTTCGAGCACGGGTTCTCCGGGAAGCGGGCCGCCGAGATCGTCGGCATCACCTACCGCCAGCTCGACTACTGGGCCCGCACCGACCTGATCCGGCCGTCCCTGGCCGACGCCGAGGGGTCCGGCACCCGCCGGCGGTACAGCTACAAGGACCTGCTCGAGCTCAAGGTCATCAAGCGCCTCCTCGACGCGGGCATCAAGCTGGAGTCCATCCGCGAGGCGTTCACCTTCCTGCGCGAGCGGCTCGGCGAGGACGTGGCGTCCGCGCACCTGGTCATCGACGGCACCAGCGCGGTGCTGGTCCGGGGCGAGGAGCTCATCGACGTGGTGAACCGCTACCAGGGCCAGGGCGTGCTCAACCTGCTCCCCATGGACGGCGTCATCGAGGAGCTCGACAACGCCGTGGCCGACATGTTCACCGAGGGCTCCCCGGCGGGCCGCGAGACCGGCCCGGGCAGCGCCGCCCAGGGATAGCCCGGCGGCCGTCCCGCGCCTGCAAGGCTCGGGGCATGCAGCGCTCCCCACTCGACGCCGAGCACCGCGCCCTCGGAGCCAAGCTCGTCCCCTTCGGCGGCTGGGAGATGCCGCTCGCCTACGCGGAGGGCACGGTGGCCGAGCACCGGGCGTGCCGCACCTCGGCGGTCGCCTTCGACGTGTCCCACCTCGGCACGGTGCGGCTCAGCGGCCCGGATGCCTTCGACCGCATCCAGCGCACGCTCACGAACGACCTGCACCGCATCGGCCCGGGTCGGGCCCAGTACACGCACCTGCTCGACGCCGACGACGCGTCGGTGGTCGACGACATCATCGTGTGGTGGCTCGACGACGACACCTTCGACGTCATGCCGAACGCCTCCAACACCGACGGCGTGCGCGACGCCGTGGGCGGCGAGGACGTCACCGCCACCCGTGCGGTCATCGCCGTGCAGGGCCCCGAGGCCCGCGAGCGACTGGCCAGCGTGGCGCCCGACGCCGCCGCCGTGCCCCGCTTCGCCGTCCAGCGCTTCGAGTGGCAGGGCGAGGCGTGCACCGTCGCGGGCACCGGCTACACGGGCGAGGACGGCGTCGAGTGCGCCGTGCCCGTCTCCGTGGCCGTCGAGTTCTGGCGAGCGGTGCTCGACGCCGGCGTGGCGCCGGCCGGCCTCGGCGCCCGCGACACGCTGCGGCTGGAGGCGGGCCTCCCGCTGCACGGCAACGAGCTGGGCCCCGGCATCACGCCGCTGCAGGCCAACCTGGGCTGGGTGGTCCGCTGGGACACCGAGTTCCGCGGGAAGGCGGCGCTGGAGGCCGAGCGGGAGGCGGGCGTGCGCCGCCTGCTCCGGGGGCTGGTGTGCGAAGGCCGGCGCCCGCCCCGCACCGGGAACCCGGTGATGGTCGGGGGCGTGGCCGCCGGCGAGGTCACCTCCGGCAACTTCTCGCCGATGCTCGGGACCGGCATCGCCCTGGCGTTCCTGCCACCCGAGGTGGAGGACGGGGTCACCGTCGAGATCGACGTCCGGGGCACGGTGGTGCCCGCCGTCGTCACCAAGCCGCCGTTCTGGCCCCGCTGAGCCCCACCGCCCCCCGGTAGCGTGCCCCACCGTGTCCGAGATCTGGCCGGGCCGGGCCTACCCCCTCGGCGCCACCTTCGACGGCGTCGGCACGAACTTCAGCCTGTTCAGCGAGATCGCCCAGCGCGTGGAGCTGTGCCTGTTCGGCGCGGACGGCGCCGAGACCCGCTACGAGCTCGACGAGGTCGACGCCCACTGCTGGCACGCCTACCTGCCGGGGGTGGGGCCGGGCCAGCACTACGGGTTCCGGGTCCACGGCCCCTGGGACCCCGGTGCCGGCCACCGCTGCAACCCGGCCAAGCTCCTGCTCGATCCGTACGCGAAGGCGGTGACCGGCAAGGTCGACTGGCACCGCGCCTGCTTCTCCCACCGCCGCGACGACCCGTCGCTGCCCGACCCACGCGACAGCGCCACGCACGTGCCGAAGTCGGTGGTGGTGAACCCGTTCTTCGACTGGGCGAACGACCACGCGCCGGGCATCCCGCTCGAGGACACGATCATCTACGAGGTCCACGTCAAGGGCTTCACCCAGCGCATGCCGGGCATCCCCGACGAGCTGCGGGGCACGTACGCGGGGCTGGCCCACCCGGTGGCGCTCCAGCACCTGCACCGCCTCGGGGTCACCGCCGTCGAGCTGATGCCTGTGCACCAGTTCATCCACGACCACTGGCTGGTCGAGAAGGGCCTGCGCAACTACTGGGGCTACAACTCCATCGGCTACCTGGCGCCGCACAACGGCTACGCCGCCTGGGGTGACCAGGGCGAGCAGGTCCAGGAGTTCCGCTCGATGGTCAAGGCCCTCCACGACGCGGGCATCGAGGTGATCCTCGACGTGGTGTACAACCACACCGCCGAGGGTGACCACACCGGGCCGACGCTGTCGTTCAAGGGCATCGACAACGCCGCCTACTACCGCCTCGAGGAGTCCGACCCGTCCCGCTACCGGGACTACACCGGCACCGGCAACTCGATGAACATGCGCCACCCGCACGTGCTGCAGCTCATCATGGACTCGCTGCGCTACTGGGTCACCGAGATGCACGTCGACGGGTTCCGCTTCGACCTGGCGGCCACGCTCGCCCGCGAGCTGCACGAGGTCGACCGGCTGTCGGCGTTCTTCGACCTCATCCAGCAGGACCCGGTGGTCTCGCAGGTGAAGCTCATCGCCGAGCCCTGGGACGTGGGGGAGGGGGGCTACCAGGTCGGCAACTTCCCGCCGCAGTGGTCGGAGTGGAACGGCCGCTACCGCGACACCGTGCGTGACTACTGGCTCCAGCAGCACATCCCCGCGCTGCGCGACTTCGGGTACCGCTTCACCGGTTCGTCGGACCTGTACGAGGCGTCGAGTCGCCGGCCGTCCGCGTCGGTCAACTTCGTCACCGCCCACGACGGCTTCACCCTGGCCGATCTCGTGTCCTACGACCGCAAGCACAACGAGTCGAACCGGGAGGGCAACCGCGACGGCAGCGACGACAACCGCTCGTGGAACCACGGCGTCGAGGGGCCCACCACCGACCCTGAGGTGCTCGCCCTGCGCCGCCGGCAGCGCAAGAACCTGCTCATCACCGTGATGTGCGCCCAGGGCGTGCCCATGCTCCTCGGCGGCGACGAGCTCGGCCGCACCCAGTGCGGCAACAACAACGCCTACTGCCAGGACAACGAGGTGTCCTGGTTCGACTGGTCGGCGGTCGACGAGGAGCTCCTCGTCTTCACCCGCCGGCTCGTGCAGCTCCGCCGCGACCACCCGGTGTTCCGACGCCGGCGGTGGTTCCAGGGCCGCCCCATCCACGGCTCCGACGTGCTCGACATCGGCTGGCTCAAGCCCGACGGCACCGCCATGACCCACGACGACTGGAACTCGGGCCTCGCCGACGCCATCGGCATCTTCCTCAACGGCCAGGCGATGCCGTCGGTCGACCGGCGGGGCGAGCCCGTCGTCGACGACAGCTTCCTGCTGCTGTTCAACCCGACGCCGGAGCCGATCGACTGGATCCTGCCGGGCGAGCCGCTGGGGGAGCGGTGGGTCGCCGAGCTGTCCTCGGACGACCTGCTGTCCACCGAGCTGGTCCGCGAGCGCACCCTCGAGGTGTGCGCCCGCTCGGCCACCGTGCTGCGACGGATCTCGTAGGGGAGCGGCGGCGTCAGGCCAGCTGGCGGGCCACCGCGCCGGCGTCGTAGTAGACGCGCTGGTTGACCAGGTCCTCGCCGTCGAACTCGAAGATCGAGGCGACCCGGGCTCGGAACCGCTTGCCGGACGGCTCGACGCCGTGCAGCTCGCCGGCGTGCGTGCCGCTCATCCAGTGCTCGACCACGACCACCCGGTCGCTGTGGTGCACGCAGATCACCTCGAAGCGCTGGTCGGGGAAGGCCCGCCGGCGCTCGAGGAGGTAGCTGCGCACCGCGTCGGCACCCTCGAGCACGCGGCCCGAGTGGATGATCTCGATGCGGGGCGTGCGGTAGGTGGCCACGACCGCGTCGACGTCGCCACGGGTGTGGGCGTCGAGGTGGCGGCGCAGCACCTCCTCGCGCGCCTCACGCAGCTTGTCGCTGATGGGCACGACGTCGGCGGGCACGCCGTCAGTCCAGGAGGTCGGGCTGGTCGGCGACGATCTTGTCGTACAGGGGCTGGAACGAGAACCACCCGGACAGGTGGCTGCCGACCGCCTTGTAGGTGGTGCGAGCGACGTCGGGGTCGATCTCGACCGGCGTGCCCGCGGCCTCGGCGAGCAGCTGGACCTCGCAGCTGCGCTCCATGGTGATGTACCACCAGGCGGCCTCGTCGACCGTGTGGCCGACGGTGAGCAGGCCGTGGTTGCGCAGGATCGCCGCCTTCTTGTCGCCGAGGGCGTGGGCGATGCGCTTGCCCTCCTCGGTGTCGAGGACGACGCCGGTGTAGTCGTCGAAGACCGCGTGGTCCTCGTAGAAGGCGCACACGTCCTGGGTGAGCGGCGCCAGGGGACGGGCCAGCGTCGACCAGGCCCGGCCGAAGCGGGAGTGGGTGTGGGCGGCGGCGACCACGTCGGGGCGGGCGGCGTGGATCTGGGAGTGGATGGCGAACGCCGCCTGGTTGACCGGCCAGTCGCCCTCGACGACGTTGCCGTGGTGGTCGACGCAGATGAGGTCGGACACCCGGATGAGGTCGAAGCTGAGCCCGAAGGGGTTCACCCAGAACAGCTCGGAGTGCTCTGGGTCGCGGGCGGTGACGTGGCCGGCGACGCCCTCGTTGAAGCCGAACCGGCCGAACAGCCGGAAGGTGGCGGCGAGGCGCTGCTTGCGGTGCAGGCGTTCGTCCTCGACCGATGCGAACTCGGGGAACGTGTGCGGGGTCGGACGGGGCACGGGCACGGCGGCCTCCTCAGCGCTCGGGTGGACCACTCAGTCTACGTGGGCGCCGAAGACCGCTGCCGGGTCCGCCGACGCGTCCCGGGCGATGCCCTCGAAGCCGCTCCACAGCAGCGTCGTGAGGTAGCCGGTGAGGGCGCTGCGCGACATCGTGCGGGTGCGGATCCACCAGTCGCCGGCCTGGTGCACCATGCCGACGATGCCGAAGGCGAAGGGCTCGGCGCCGCCGGTGTCCAGCCCGGCGGCGAGCAGCCGGTCGCTGATGATGCCCGACACCTGGCGGGCGACCGCGTTGACGATGGCGCCCGCCTCCTCGAGGTCGGGACGAGCCCCGCTTCCCGAGCTCAGGAACGTGTAGAGCTGCGGCTCCTCCTCGAGGAAGGCGAGGTAGGTGTCGACGGTGCGCCACAGCAGGTCGCGGGGCGCGGCGTCGGCATCGAGGGATCCCTGCAGGCGGGCGAACAAGACGGTGGCGTAGTGCTCGCCGATGGCGCGGCCGAGGCCCTCCCGGTCGCCGAAGTGGCGGTAGAGGATGGGCTTGGTGACCCCGCCCTGGGCGGCGAGCTGCTCCATCGACGCGTTCGGCCCGATGGTGCGGATGGCGTCGACGGCGGCGTGGAGGAGCTGCTGGCGGCGCTCCTCGCGGCTCGGTCGGGTGCTCGTGCTCCGGTTCACCATCGGCGACGATCGTATCCGGGGCCGGCGGGGCCACCGCTCAACGGCTGCGGCCGCCCCGCCGGCCGCACCGAAGGCGAGGATCCTCACGTTCGTCGGCCCTGGGGTGCGTTCGGCGAGGATCCTCACGTTCGTCGTCCGGGCCGAGACCGCCGAGAATCCACGTTCTGTAAAGTTGTGACCGGGGCGGAGGACCCTGGTCCGTTCGAGGGTGTCGGCGCACCATGGGGGCACACACTGGATCGGGTCCCCCGAGGAGGTCCCATGGGCATCGGAGTGAGTCTCTTCCTGCTGGCGCTCGGCGCCATCTTGACCTTCGCCGTGGAGGCCGAGGTCGAAGGCCTCGAGCTCGAGACCGTCGGCGTCATCCTCATGGTCGTCGGCGCGCTCGGCATGCTCCTGTCGATGATGTTCTGGAGCACCTGGGGCGGCGTCCACCGCCGGGTCATCCACGAGGGGCCCGGCGGCCGCCGGACCATCGACGACCGCGAGCTGTAGGCCGCGCTCCCCAACCCTGCTGATCCGCCACCGTTCCGTCACTGTGACGAAACGGTGATCGATCAGCCATCGTCGAACATCTCCGTCACGCGGGTGCTCTCGGCCGAGTCGAGCTGCGAGGTCCGGCCCGACATGATGCCGGTGGTCGTGCGCAGCGGCGCGCCGACCCTGAGCCCGTCGCGGTCGATCGTGATCTCCCGGATCGCCTTGTCGTGGCTCGACCCGCGGTGCTTCAGCACCGCGAGCACCCGCCGGATCTCGCCGTAGACCTCCGCATAGCGCAGGAGGATGATCGTGTCGCTCAGGGCCGACACGTGCTCCTGGGTCGCGCGGACCTCCTGCCCGACGAGCGACGCCTGTCCGGTGGTGAGCAGGCCGGCGATCCCGCGGTCCTTGAGGTACGCCGTCAGCCCGAGGGCGAACTCGTCGAAGCTGCGGGCCGGTCCGCTGCGCCGCAGCGAGGTGAGGCTGTCGAGCACGACCCGCCGGGCGCCGATGTCGTCGGCGGCCGCCTGGATCCGCACGAGGTGCTGCTCGAAGGTCCGCACCTCCGGGTAGTCGATCAGGAAGCGCAGCTGCCCGGACGCCTCGAGGGCCGCCGCGTCGTGCCGCCAGCCGGCGATGCCCCGCAGCACCTGCTCCCGGCTCTCCTCGAAGCCGACCACGACCACCGGCTCGCCCGCCGCTGCGCCCGCCAGGGCGAAGTGCATGCCGAGGTTGGTCTTGCCCGTCCCGGTCGAGCCCGACACCAGCGTGACCGAGCTCTGGAACAGCCCGCCGCCGGTCATGGCGTCGAGCTCCTCGATGCCGCTGCTGATGCGCTGCGAGGTCACCGGCTGGTCGAGCCGCACCGTGAGCGGGATCACCACCATCCCGTGCTCCCGGCTGATGGCGAAGGGGAACTCGCCTTGGCGATGGCGGGTACCCCGCAGCTTGAGCACCTCGAGGGTCCGGCGCCGTGACTCCTCCACCGGCGTGTTGCGCAGGATGACCACGTTGTCGGCGACGCGCTCCTCGACGCCCACGGCCGAGCGGAAGCGGTCGTCGTCCCGGCCCACGGTGATCACCGTGGTGACGCCGAGGCGGTCCAGCTCCGCGGTCGTGCGCACCACCACGTCGCGCACCGCGTCGACGTCGCCGAAGCGGTCCAGGAGCACGCCCATGGCGTCGAGGGAGACCCGCCTCGCGCCGGTGCGCTGCACTGCGGTGGTGATGCGGTGCAGGAGCACGTTGAGGTCGTAGCGCTCACCGACGACCACGGGCGCGTCCTCGACGCCGGTGGTGGCGTCGACGAAGGCCCAGCGCCCCTCCTGCTCCCAGCCGGGCACGTCCCAGCCGAACTCGACCACGAACCGGCGCATCTTCTCGGCCGGTTCGCCGAACGTCACGAACACCCCCGGCTGGTCGAACCGGTGGATGCCCTCGGCGAGGAACTGCAGCGCGAACACCGTCTTGCCGCTGCCGACGGTGCCGGTGACCACGGTCGAGCTCCCGGCGGGCAGCCCGCCGTAGCTCACGTCGTCGAACCCCCTGATCCCGGTGGCCAGCCGGGGCAGCACCCGGTCGTCGTGGACGTCGGACACGGCGGTCACCCTCCTGCTGAGGTCTGGGGTCGCGGCGGCGGGAGCTCGAGGGCCATCGCCAGCTGGTCGGAGGCGAGATCGCCGATCACCCGGACGAGCGGCGCCGGCGCGATGCGGTCGAGGGTCGGCGTGGCCACGATGCGGGCCTCGTCGGCGACCTCGGGGTGCGCGTGGACGTCGACGACCTCGATGTCGCACGGGGCACAACCCCGGGACGCGCACAGGGCCCGCAGCTGCTGCACGGCGGTCTCGGTCCGGGCCGTCTCCCCGAGCACGTAGAGCCGGAACCGGTAGGCGGTCACGGACGGTCCCTCGCGATCGACCGCGAGCGTGCGCACGTGGACTGGGCCTCCAGCAGCCGGGTCGCAGCCGCAGCGTCGACCGGCCGCCCGAACAGGAAGCCCTGGCCGCGGTCGCAACCCAGGCGCCGCAGCCGGTCTCGCTCGCTCGGCGTCTCGATCCCCTCGGCGACCACCTCGAGCCCGAGGGTCCGGGCCATCGCGACGATGGTGGTGATGAGCTCGGCCGACCCGTCGGACTCGAGGCCCCGCACGAACGCCTTGTCGATCTTGAGGGTGGTGAGCGGCAGGGCGTGGATGGCGCTGAGCGATGAGTAGCCGGTGCCGAAGTCGTCGATCACGATCCGCAACCCGTAGTCGCGGAGGCGGGCGATCTGCTCGGCCGCCGCCGGTGACTGCACCGTCGCGGTGCGCTCGGTGATCTCGATGCCGAGCGCGGTCCCGTCGAGGTCGAGGTCGGCGAGCAGGTCACCGATCTGGTGCGCGAGGTCGGCGGCGTCGAGCTGGCGCTGCGAGATGTTGATGAGCACCTGCACGTCGAAGCCGGCGTCCCGCCAGCGGCTGAGCTGGCGGGTCGCGGAGGCGAGCACCTCTCGCCCGAGCGGGACGATCAGCCCGACCTCCTCGGCCACGTCGATGAAGCTGTCGGCCTCGAGCACCGGGCCGTGGGGCGGGTGCCAGCGGGCCAGGGCTTCGAACCCGACGATGCGGCCGCTGCCGAGGTCGACGATCGGTTGGTAGTGCGGCACCACCTCTCCCCGACCGATGCCCAGACGGAGGTCGTTCTGGAGGCGCAGGCGCGACGACGCCTGGGCGTGCATGGTCGGGGTGAAGACCTCGGAGGCATCCCCTCCGGCCCGCTTGGCCCGGTACATCGCGATGTCGGCGTAGCGCAGGGCGGTCTCCGGATCGGGGGGCACGTCCTCGCTGCGAGCGACGCCGACGCTGGCGGTGATGTGCACCACGTGGGCTGCAGCGCTGATCGGTGCGGCGACCGCCTCGCGGAGGCGCTCCACCGTCGAGAGCACCGCGGTGAAGTCCTGAGGCTCGTCGACCAGCACCGCGAACTCGTCACCGCCCAGGCGGGCCACCGTGTCGGTGCTCCGGACGCAGGCCTCGAGGCGTCGCCCCACCTCCACGAGCACCGCGTCCCCCACGCTGTGCCCCAGGCTGTCGTTCACCAGCTTGAACCGGTCGAGGTCGACGAAGAGCACGGCGAAGGTGGTGCCCGTCCGGCGTCCGCGTTCGATCGCCGTGTGGAGGTGGTCGAGGAGCAGCGAGCGGTTGGCCAGCCCGGTGAGCGGATCCTGCAGCGCCGCTCGCCGCAGGTCGTCCTCGGCCTGCTTGCGGTCGGTGATGTCGGTGAGCGAGCCGGCGAATCGCAGCACGGCACCACGCTCGAGCACGGCGATGCCCCGGGCCATGACCCACACCCACGAGCCGTCGCTGCGCCGGAGCCGGAACTCGTGCCGGAAGCGGCTGCTGCGCCCGTTCAGGTGGCGGTCGACCGACTTCCGGAGCCCGTCGCGGTCGTCCGGGTGCACCAGCGCGAACAGGTGCTCCGCGGTCAGCTCCCGCGTGCGGCGCGAACGCCCCAGCATCTCCTGGAACCGGGCCGAGGTGTGGACCCGACCGCGCTCACGGTCCCAGTCCCACAGCCCGTCGTTCGCACCCTTGGCGCTCAGCGCGAACCGGGCCTCGCTCCTCGCCAGCCGCCGTTCGGCGCTGATCCGCTGGCTGACGTCCCGCAGCGTGATGATCTGGGCGTCGCCCCCGCGCCACCGCAGCGGAGCCACGTGCATCTCGACCGCGACCACGGTGCCGTCGGGGCGGGCGACGTCGAGCTGGGCGAACCCGCCGGCCCCGGTGACGGGGACGCCGAACGGGAGCTCTTCGAGGTCGCGCTCGTCCCGACCGAGCAGCGACGCCGCCGCCGGGTTGGCGAAGCGGACCCGGCCCCGCTCGTCGACCACCAGGATCCCGTCGACGGTGGCCCGCACGACCGACAGGAAGTCGTCCTCCCCCGCTCCCGGCTCCCGCGGCCGGACGGCACGTGGCATGCGGCAATCCTCTGCGCGTTCAGCGGCCACCGCCACCGCCGATCGTCACATCCGCGGGACAGAACGGCACGATCCGGGCGCACCGTCCCGCCCAGCTGGGCGTCGTCGGCCGGTTCAGCGATCGAGCGCTGCGATGACCGGCCGAGCCGCGTCCAGGAGCCAGGCGATCGCCTCCTGGTAGTCGCCCTTGGTCGGGGTGCCGACGAGATCTCGCTCGACGTCCTCGATCGCGCACTCCAGGACGTAGAGCCGGTCGCGGAGGTCCTCGATGGCTTGGCGGGTCAGCACCAGCTCGTGCTCGGACAGCCCGACCTCGGCGGCCCGCTGCCGGGCCTCGTAGTCCCGCTGGCGGCACGAGCGGCGGCAGAACTCGCGTGGGCGGCCGGGCCCGGGCGTCACCGGGAACCGGCGGGCGCACCAGCGGCAACGGCGCTCCTCGGGGGTCGGGCCCACGTCGTTCACGGTACCGACGGCGCCGTCGACCTGGCAGGATCCCCGCATGGGTCTGTTCCGCAAGAAGGACGAGGACGACTTCAAGTCGATGTCGACGCAGCGCCGCACGGTCGAGGACGAGCACCCGTGGTTCGAGGGCGACGACGACGCCCCCGACCTCGACGTCGAGACCGGCATCGGCTCGAACCTGCGGCGCAGCGGCCGACGACGCCGGCGCTGAGCCGCCGCGGGTGTCGGCTCCCGACCACCGGGTGGTCTCGGCCACCGTCATCGGCGTACCCGAGCCCGGCGTCGTCGTGTGGCGCGCCGACGGCGAGGCGCCGGTCGCCGGCTCGCCGGTCTCGGGCGACCTCGACGACCCCGGGCGCCACCTGCGCGTCGGCGACCGCGTGGTGCTCGAGATCCGGCGCGAGCGGTTCCGTTGGGACGTGCTGGCGGTCGTCGACGCCGTGCCGAGCGCCCGGACCAGCCCCTCCCCCGGTCGGCGCCGCCGGCCCCACGCCCATCCGGCCCGCCCGCCCGGGACGGTCCTGATCGCCTGGCTCCCCTTCACGAGCGAGGACGACGAGGGCCCGGGCAAGCACCGACCGTGCGTGGTCCTGCACTCGAGCGACCCGGCGATCATCCGCGCCCGCCCCCTGTACGACCCGGGCAGCGCGGTCGCCCGCCGCCACGGCGGCGTGGCCCTGCAGGCCTGGCGGGCGGCGGGGCTGGACAAGCCGAGCGTGGCGGTCGATCCGGTCGAGGTCCCCTCAGCGCGCTGCGAGCAGACGCTCGGGCACCTGGCGCCCGTCGATCGAGCGCGCCTCGGCATCGAGCGCCGCCGGCCCCGCTGACCGGACCGCTGACCGGGGCCGTTGCTCAACGGGCGATGAGGACCGCGAACGTCTCGTCGGCCCGGTCGGCCCACCGGCGCTTGTAGGGCATGTCCATGCCGAGGTCGTAGGTGTCGATGCCGGTGCCCTCGAGCGCCTCGAGCTGGTGGATCTGGAGCACGTGGCCGAGGCCGAGCTCGGTGAGGTCGCGGTCGAACGACAGCTGCAGCCCCCGGTACGTGCGACCCCGCACCCCGCCGAGCACGAAGCCGACGTCGCGGTCGCCTCGGCGGGCGAAGAGCAGCCGCAGCTGGTCGCCGGCCGCCAGCCGCCACGCCATCCGCCGGTAGAACGCGGCGAGCGGCTCGCTGGCCAACCCGGTGCCCTGCTCGCCCTTCCAGCTCCGCGCCTCGACCGCCAGCACCCGGGCGATCGCCTCGTCGGGCGGCAGGGCCGAGCAGTCCACGACGGTGATCCCGGCGTCCTCGGCGCGGCGGCGCAGCTGGCGCAGGCGCTGGCGGAACCGGCTCGACCGCCGGGCCAGCCACGGCTCCATCCCGCCGGAGAGGTCGGCGCGCAGGCGCTGCTCGGCGGGCCCCCGCAGCAGCCGCCGGTCGTCGCCGAAGACGTGGACGAGGCACTGCAGCCCCGCGCCGTCGTCGCGCTGGCCGGCGACGACGGCCACGTCGTGCTCCTCGAGGGCGAGCCGCGCGGCGAGGAGGCGGGCGCCCTGCATCGGGTGCCCGACGACCGGGGTGGCGAAGCCCCACACCGGGTCGAGGCCGAGGAGCAGCCGGGTGCCGTCCTCGCCCCGGGCCGGCCGCATGCCGGCGAACGCGATGCCGTCCCCCACCACGACCGGGGGGCCCACGTCGGGGAACGAGGCGGCGGCCGCGAACGACCAGATGCTCGACGCGCAGAACTCGTCCGCGTCGGGCGTGCGGTCGACCGCCGCATCCCAGTCGCGGGCCACCAGCTCGAGCTGGTCGGCCTCGATGCGCGCCGCGGCGCGGGGACCGGCGATCACGCAACGCACAGTAGGGCGGGGACCGGCCACTACGATGGTCGACGCTGTCGACCCCCGACGGGAGAGTCCTGCCCCACCGCCAGTGGGGTGGGCGCCGAAGGAGCAACCGCCCCGGAACCTCTCAGGCCCCCGGACCGTCAGGACGAGGCACCTCTGGAGAGCAGCCTGCGGGCTCACCGAAGGAGCAAGCGCCGCCCCGGCGGCGCGAATCTCTCAGGTCACGGAACAGACGGGGCTCCACCGCCGACGCGCACCCGGGAGCACCACCGCATGTCCACCCCCGCCGGATTCCGCAGCCGACACATCGGCCCCCGCGACGACGAGCTCACCGCCATGCTCGACGCCGTCGGCGTCGGGTCGCTCGACGAGCTGGTCGACCAGGCGGTCCCCGAATCGATCCGGGTCAAGGACCCCCTCGACCTGCCGCCGGCCGTGTCCGAGGAGGAAGCGCTCGCCGAGCTCCGGGCGCTGGCCGACCGCAACGTGGTGCGCACCTCGATGATCGGCCTCGGCTACCACGGCACGCACACGCCTCCCGTGATCCGGCGCAACGTGCTCGAGAGCCCGGCCTGGTACACCGCGTACACGCCGTACCAGCCGGAGATCTCCCAGGGCCGGCTCGAGGCGCTGCTGAACTTCCAGACGGTGGTCACCGACCTCACGGGCACCGAGCTGGCCAACTCCTCCCTGCTCGACGAGGGGACGGCGGCCGCCGAGGCGATGGCGATGTGCGGCCGGCTCGTGAAGGGCGACCGCAACCGCTTCGTGATCGCCGCCGACACGTTCCCCCAGACGATCGCCGTGGTGCAGGCCCGAGCCGCAGCCACGGGCGTGCAGGTCGACGTCGTCGACGACGTGGCCACCGCCGACCTCTCCGACGCGCACGGCGTGCTCGTGCAGTACCCGGCGGCATCGGGTGCGGTCACCGACCCCTCCCCCGCCATCGAGGCCGCCCACGCCGCCGGCGCCCTCGCCGTGGTCGCCACCGACCTGCTGGCCTGCACGGTGCTGACGCCGCCCGGCGAGCTCGGCGCCGACATCGTGGTCGGCTCCTCGCAGCGCTTCGGCGTGCCGCTGGGCTTCGGCGGCCCCCACGCCGGCTTCATGGGCTGCCGCGAGGAGTACAAGCGCACGCTCCCCGGTCGCCTCGTCGGCGTGTCGGTCGACGCCGCCGGCCGGCCCGCCACCCGCCTCGCCCTCCAGACCCGTGAGCAGCACATCCGCCGCGAGAAGGCGACGTCGAACATCTGCACGGCCCAGGTGCTGCTGGCCGTCATCGCCTCGATGTACGCCGTGTACCACGGTCCCGACGGGCTGCGCGCCATCGCCCGCCGCGTCCACGGCCTGGCCAGCTCCTTCGCCGCCGTGCTGGAGGACGCCGGCCACGTCGTGCGCAACACCACGTGGTTCGACACCCTCACCGTCGAGGTGCCAGGCCGGGCGACCACCGTCGTCGAGCGGGCCGCCGCCAACGGCATCGACATCCGCCTGGTCGACGACGACACGGTCGCACTGGCCTTCGACGAGACCTGCACCACGGCCACGCTCGGTGCGCTCGCCGAGGCGTTCGGCGTGCGGGAGTCGTCGGCCCTGGTGTTCGAGGGGGTCGCCGTCGAGGGCCGCCTGGCACGCACCA
>DASTYO010000192.1:0-48400 GCA_035764875.1 Acidimicrobiales bacterium
CGGCTCGATGCCGCAGACCTCGGTGACCATCTCCGGCGTGTAGCGGGCGTAGTGCCGCTTGAGCACCTGGAACACGCTGCGCGGGTGCTGCAGCGTCTCGTCGCGCTTGCCGTGGCCGAGCAGCGGCGGCCCGCCGGAGCCCGCGGCCTCCGCCCGTCCGGAGTCCTTCACCGACTCCTGCTGCGCCCCCTGCTCCTGCGCCTGCGCCGTCCCCGGGGAGTCCTCGGTGACCTCGTCCTCGGCGTCCTCCTCGTACTGCCAGGTCTCGTGGTCGTAGTGGTTCTTCTCGGGGTCGAACCCGGAGAAGAGGCCGTCGAGGTCCTCGGTGTCCCGGAAGTCCTCGCGCAGGATGAACGGCGCGTTCGTGTAGGCGACCACGTAGTCGTGGAACCAGGCGGCGTTCGACAGGACGTGGTTCACCAGCGCCCCGAGGAACGCGATGTCGCTGCCGGCCCGGATGGGGACGTGGAGGTCAGCGACCGCGCTCGTGCGGGTGAAGCGGGGGTCGACGTGGATGACGGTGGCGCCGCGGGCCTTGGCCTCCATGACCCACTGGAACCCCACCGGGTGGCACTCGGCCATGTTGGAGCCCTGGATCACGATGCAGTCGCTGTGCTGGAGGTCCTGCTGGAAGGTCGTGGCGCCGCCCCGACCGAACGATGTCCCCAAACTGGGGACGGTGGAGCTGTGTCATATGCGCGCCTGGTTCTCGATCTGGATGGCGCCGAGCGCGGTGAACAGCTTCTTCAGCAGGTAGTTCTCCTCGTTGTCGAGGGTGGCGCCGCCGAGGCTGGCGAAGCCCAGGGTGCGGCGGACCCGCAGGCCCTCGTGCTCCCACTGCCAGCCCTGCCGGCGCGCCTCGATGACCCGGTCGGCGATCATGTCCATCGCCTCGTCGAGGGGAAGCGGCTCCCACTCCGTGCCCCCGGCCCGCCGGTAGCGCACCTGGTGCTCGCGCCCGCTGCCGGTGGTGAGCTGGAGGCTCGCCGAGCCCTTCGGGCACAGGCGGCCCCGGCTGATGGGCGAGTCGGGGTCGCCCTCGATGTGGACGACCCGGCCGTCGCGCACGAACACGTCCTGCCCGCATCCGACGGCGCAGTAGGGACACACCGACTTCACCACGCGGTCGGCCGTGCTCGTCCGGGGGCGCAGCGACTCCGTACGGGCGCTCTTCACGGACGAGCCGCGGCCGGACCGGTCGCTGCGGCTGCGCAGCTGTCGGAGCACCGGCCACCGCCCCCGGGCGTCCCTCATGTGCCGTGCTCCTCTCGTCGCGCTGCCGATCCCGTCGGGCAGCCAGGTGGCCGCTAACCGATGGGCGGCTGGAGTATGCCCGCGCGGCCCGGGCCGCTGCCGTCGAGGGCGCCGGCGGCCTCGTCGCACCGCTGGGCCAGGCGGTCCTGGAGCACCCAGGTGACCTCCGCTCCCCAGGCAGCGTCGGCGAGGAGCCACGGGGTGGCCGCCTCCAGCGTGGGGATGACCTGCTCGGTGATGACCGCGGCGTGCTCGACGTCGGCGAGGGCGTGGATGTCGTACCAGCGACGGCCCCGGGCCGGGAGCCCGGCGGCGTCCCACGCCTCCTTGGCGTGCTGGCACGGGCGGACCGAGTCGAGCTCGAGCAGGCTGAGCTGGCCCACGGCGGCGCCCCGGAGGTGGTGGTGGCGACCGAACAGCCAGGCGGCGTTGGCGAACGCCAGCGCGGCGGCGGGCGCCTGGTCGACGGCCTCGATGACGTCGAGGCCGAGGGCGACCAGGCACGAGCGGTACACCTGGGCATGGGTCTGGGCGTGGCCGAGGCCGTACTCGCCGGCCTGGATGTCGACCAGCGGCGCCTTCAGCGGCGCCTCGACGCGCGCGAGGGCGAGGGTGTGCGGGTCGGCCTCCCAGCCGACGTAGGGGGCCTTCCCGATGAACCGGCACCGGACGGTGTCGGGGGTCGTGCCGGCTCCGCCGCTGGGGCGCTCGATGAGCGCGTGCAGGTGGCGCAGCAGGTCGGTGGGCACGGCGACGGGCGCGAGGCGGCGGAGCTCGGCCTCGAAGACCTGCTCGAGCTCCCAGTGCAGCGTGCGGATGGGCAGCGAGGCGACCCGGTCGGGGAGCACGCCCGCGAAGCCCGCCACCTGGGTGACGTTGAGGACCCACAGGGCGAGCTGCACGTCGCCGTCGTCGGGGTGCGCGTCGAGCGTGGCCGTGGGGCGCGTCGGCCACAGACGCCGGCTCCGACCGGTGAGGAACTCGATGACGCTCTCGCTGAGCGCGCCGCGCGCGCCGGGCAGCGCGTCGGCGGGATCGGGGCTGGGCCGGGGAGGGGCGGGCGCGTCCGCGAGGACGGTCATGGGGAGGGGGAGCCTTTCTTCGGGCCGCAGCGGCCAGGGGCAGGCTCCATGCCCGTCCGGCGCCGGCGCCATGCAGCGCCGGCGGTCCCTCAGCTCCGGGCGGGGCGCAGGCGGAGGCTGAACTCGCTGCCCTCACCTGGGGCGGAGCGCACCTGGACCTGCCCGCCCTGGGCCTCGGTGAACTCCTTCACGATGGCCAATCCGACGCCGGTGCCCGGCCGCCGCGGCGCGCCGCGCTCGACCCGGTAGAAGCGATCGAAGATGCGCTCGTGCTCCTCGGCAGGGATGCCGTCGCCCTCGTCGCGCACCGCCAGCACCACCCGATCGCCGTCGCGGGCGCCCCGCACGGCGATGGTGCTGCCCCGCGCCGAGAACTTCGCCGCGTTGGTGAGCAGGTTGACGAGCACGCGCGCCATCGCCGCCTCGTCCACCAGCACCACGAGCCCGTCGGGCACGTCGACGCGCACGTCGTGGTCCTCGAGCGACACCGCCACGTGGCGCAGGGCGTCCTCGACCAGGGCGCCGAGGTCGCAGGCCCGCAGGTCGATGCCGAGCTTGCCGCGCTCGAGCCGCGTGAAGTCGAGGAGGTCCTCGATGAGCCGGTCGAGGCGGAGGCCGGCGCCGGCGATCCGGCGGACCAGCTCGTGGCGCTGGCCGGCGGGGGTGGCCTCCCAGTTGTCGACGAGCAGGTCGGCGAAGCCGCGGATGGCGGTGAGCGGGGTGCGCAGCTCGTGCGAGACCGTCGAGAGGAAGTCGGAGCGGAGCCGGTCGACCTCGCGCAGGCGCTCCGAGGCCATCCGCTCCCGCTCGAACGCCGCGGCCTGCACCGCCTCGGCGCGCTTGCGGGCCGTGACGTCGCGGATCGCGGCCGAGATGCTCACCCGATCGCCCGTCTGCAGCGGGCTGAGCGAGATCTCGACCGGGAACTCGGTGCCGTCCTTGCGCAGCCCGAACAGCTCGAGGCCGGCACCCATCGGCCGCACGCGGGGCGCGCCCGTGTACGAGGCGCGGTGCCCGGGGTGCTGGTCGCGGAAGCGGCCCGGCACGAGCACCTCCACCGGCCGACCGAGCAGCTCGCCGCGCTCGTAGCCGAACATGGACTCGGTCTGGGCGTTCACCAGCTCGATGTGGCCGTCAGGATCGACGATCACCATCGCGTCGGGTGCGGCGTCGACCAGGCCGCGGAAGCGCGCCTCGGCCGCCTTGCGCTCGGAGACGTCGCGGATGGCGGCCGACACGAGCCGGCCCCGGACCGTCTCGATGGAGGAGAGCGAGATCTCGGCCGGGAACACGGTGCCGTCCTTGCGGCGGGCCACCAGGTCGAGCCCCTGGCCCATCGGCCGGGTGCGGGGCTCGACGAAGTACCGGTCGCGGTGTCCGGGGTGGGCGCCGCGGTGCTCCTCGGGGACGAGCAGCTCGATCGGCTGGCCCTGGAGCTCTTCGCGGCGGTAGCCGAAGAGCGCCTCGGTCTGGGCGTTGACCAGCTCGATGATCCCCTGGTCGTCGACCACGACCATGGCGTCGGGGGCAGCTTCGAGCAGGCCGCGGTAGAGCGACTCGCTCGCCCGGCGCTCGGTGACGTCGCGGGCGATGGCCGACGCCGCCGTGATGTGGCCGTCGTCGTCGCGTATCGGCGAGAGGCTGACCGACACCACCACGTCGGCGCCGTCCTTGCGGCGGCGGACCGTCTCGAAGTGGAGCACGGGCTCGCCGGAGGCGATGCGCTCGAGGAGCTCCGGCACCTCGTCGGGATGGCCGGGGGGTGCGAGCGCGGCGATCGACCGGCCCACCATCTCCTCGGCGCGGTACCCGTACAGCGCCTCTGCACCGCGGTTCCAGGTGAGCACCACGCCGTCGAGCGACTTGGTGATGACGGCGTCGGACGCGTGCTCGACCACCGCCGCCATGCGGTCGGGCGCGCTCGTGCGCCGGCCGTGCAACCGGTCGATGGCGTCGTCCCGGCGGGCGTCGCGCCGGGCGGCGCTCGGGTCGGCGAGGGCGTCGCGGACGCAGTCGACGAGCTGGGCGCTGTCGAAGGGCTTGGTGAGGTACTCGACCACGCCGGCCTCCCAGGCCGTGCGCTGGTCGGACTCGTGGCAGCGCGCCGTCACCATGACCACCGGGATGCCGGCGGTGACCTGGTGCTCCTGGAGCCGGCCGAGGAGGCTGATGCCGTCGCCGTCGGGCAGCATCCAGTCGAGGACGATCAGGTCGGGCCGGTCCGCGCAGGCACGCGCCAGGCCCTGGGTCGCGGTGGCGGCCTCGGTGACCGAGTAGCCGGCGAGCTCGAGCTGCAGGCGGGCGAGCAGGGAGACGTCGGGGTCGTCGTCGATGACCAGCACGTGCGCGTGCGTCGACACCTGTCAGCCCTCCCCGTGGTGGTCGCCCGATCCGAGAACCGGGCCAGTGTGCCCGCCGTGCCCTCCCGGCGCGCGGTCCGGGGACGGATCAGCCCGCGTCGACGAGCCGGGACCGGAACAGCCCGAGCACCTCGTCGAGCGCCTGCCGGGTGGGGCTCCCGGGCTCGTCCACCAGGTGCTCGGTCACGACGGAGTGGGCGGGCATCTTCGACTCGGGGTTGGCGGCGTCACCCTCGAGCTCGATGGCCCGGAAGCCATCGCCCAGCTCGCGCTCGAGGAAGCGGAACCGCTCGGACGGCACCATGCGGTCGGTGCGGAAGCGCAGGCCGAGGACCTCGAGCCCGTCGTCGGCGCACCGGCGCTTGACCGCGGCGAGGTCCTCGGGCGAGATGTCGATGCTGCACCGCTGCGCCTTCGTCACGCCGAGCGGCAGCGACGGCTGGGACAGCACCGGCGCGAGCAGGCGGGGGTCGGTGGCCATCGCGAGCGCGAAGCCGCCGGTGAAGCACATGCCGATGGCGCCGACCCCGGGCCCGCCGCACCGCTCGTGCTCATCGCGGGCGAGGGCGCGGAGCCAGTCGATCACCGGCGATGTGCGGCCGGTGGCCCACACGGTGAAGTCGCGCGAGATGCACGCCGGCACCATGCTCGAGGCGGTGTACCGCAGGTCGGGCTTCCCACCTGGAGCGGGGTCGCGGCCCGGTTCGCCGAACAGGTGGGGGAGCACGGCGGTGCATCCCACGCCGACCACCTCGCGAGCGAACCGCACGACCTTCGGCGTGATGCCCGGCATCTCGGCGATGACGATCACCGCCGGGCCGGAACCCAGGCGGAACACGTCACGCCGCTTCCCGTCGTGGGTGAACGACGTGCGCTCGAAGTCGGCCAGCGGGTCCTCGGCGGAGGTGTCGGGCATCCGCCGGACGCTAGAGCGTCACGGGCGGCAGGCGCCCTCGACCTCCTCGAGGCCCGCCTTGGCGGCGTTCTCGTACTCGTCGTCGATGAGGACCACGTCCTTGCCGGCCCGGTCGAGGAGGCTGGCCGCGATGCTGGCCCGGAAGCCGCTGGCGCAGTGCACCCACACGGTGTCGGCGGGGACGTCGTCGAGGCGCTGGAGGATCTCGTCGATCGGGATGTGCACCGCACCCTCGATGTGGCCCGCCTCGCACTCGTCGTACCGGCGGACGTCGAGCACCGTGCCGCTGTCCCGCCGGGCCACGTCCTCGAACGTGACCGTCGGGTAGCTCCGGCGCTCGTGGTCGGGCGCCCAGGACTGCGGGCCGGGGCCGGTGGCGGCGCCCGCGGGCCGGTCGATGCCGATGCGGACCATCTGCCGCTGCGCCTCGGCGACCTCGTCCTCGCTGTCCCCGAGCAGGGTGACCGGCGTGGCCCACGGGATGAGCCAGCCCAGGTACGTGACGAACTGGTCCTCGAGCTGGATGCCGACCGTGCCCGCCAGGTGGTCGGCGGCGAACGCCTTCCGGTCGCGGAGGTCGACCACCCACTCGCCGCGGTGGATGCGGCGGCCCAGCTCGATGGGGTCGACGGGGGCCGGCGGGCTGAGGTCGACCGGGACGCCGCCGGCGAGGTTCATCGGGCCCATCTGCGCGTAGTAGCGGGGATAGGCCGTGAGGCCCTCGACCAGCCGCTCGACGAACGCGTCCTCGTCGTCGACCGTGAGGGCGAGGTTGATCTCCTTCTCGCAGGCGAGCGTGCCGTCGGACTCCTCGTCGCTGCTCGCCGACGCGCAGAAGCTGCCGAAGCCGTGCGTCGGGTAGATGCGGGTCTCGTCCGGGAGCATCTCGGCCAGCCGGTGCGCCGACCGGTGCTGGGCCCGGGTGAGCTCGTCGGTCATGTCCTCCGAGATCAGGTCGGTGCGCCCGACCGTGCCGTACAGCAGCGACCCGCCGGTGAACGCCGCGGGCGGCGAGCCGTCGGCCCGCACCACGTAGCTGAGGTGCTCGGGGGTGTGGCCGGGCGTGTGGACCACCTCGACGGCGAGCGAGCCCACCGCGAAGGTGTCGCCGTCGGCCACCGGCCGGTGGTCGAAGCGGAGCGGCTCGGCGGCGGCGTGCACGTGGTCGGCGCCGGTCATCCGGCTCAGCACCAGGCCGCCGCTGACGTAGTCGTTGTGGACGTGGGTCTCGGCCACGTGCGTGATGCGCACGCCGGCCTCCTCGGCGGCCGCCAGGACGCGGTCGACGTCGCGCTGGGGGTCGACCACGAGGGCCACCTCGCCGTCGTGGACGACGTAGCTTCGGTCGCCGAGCGACGGCGTCTCGATCGTGATCACGTCCATGGGGACCTCCTCGGACGGATGGGTTCGTTCATCAGGATGGGTTCGTTCATCAGTTCGTACGGACACATCCGGGCCGACCCGCGCCCATGCCGGCCGGGGAGCAGCGGGTCAGGACCGACGCTCGGCCGACGGGTCCACCGACGGCTGGCCCGCCTCGGCGACGCCCATCGCCTCGGCGTCGGGGCCGGCGGGCCGGTCGGTCTTGGGCTCCTCGGGGCGCGCCGGCTCACCGGACCCCCGGGGCGTGGGGGTGGCGGTGGTGGCCTCGTGGTCGTTGAGGTCCTCCTGGTGGCGGCTGGCCCCGGCGCGCGAGACGGCGACGACGACGGCCGTCAGCACGACGGCCACGATGACGGTGACGACGATCTCCATGGCATCCCCCTACCCATCGGGGGGTCTGCCATGCTGACGCCCGTGACGTGCATGCGGCGGGTGATGTTGGCGCTCCTGGCAGCGGTGCTGCTCTCGACGGCAGCGGTGGCGGCGGCGCCCGCGGCCTCCGCCTCCCCCAGCACCACGGCGGCCGCGACCAGCACCGACGTCCCCGCCGGCGTGCGCGACTCGGTGGTCCGGCTCTACCAGGCCACGTTCGACCGGGCGGCCGACGCCGACGGCGTCGCCTACTGGCTCGACCTGTACCGGCGAGGCATGCCGCTCACCACCATCGCCGAGCACTTCATGACCTCGGCCGAGTGGCGGGCTCGGTTCGGCAACGTGGACGACGCCACCTTCGTCGACCTCCTCTACCGCAACGTGCTCGGCCGGCCGGCCGACCGCGCGGGCAGCGACCACTGGCGCGGCGAGCTCGCTCGGGGCTACCCGCGGGCCGCGCTGCTGGTGAGCTTCTCCGAGAGCCCCGAGCTGGTCGAGCGCACGGGCACCGCGCCACCCGAGGCGCCGGCGTGGTGGCCGCTCGCCCCCGCGAACAGCGGCGCCGGGCGGCGCATCGTCTACGGCAACAGCGCGCAGCGGGTGTGGTGGATCGACCAGTACAACCTCGTGGTCGACACGTACCTCGTCTCCGGCCGCGCCGGGGTGCCGAACCCGGGCACGTACCAGGTGTACTCGAAGTCCGAGCGGGCCTGGGCCGGGCACGACGGCATCAGCATGCAGTGGATGGTGCGCTTCGCCCACGGCAGCTCGCTGGCCATCGGGTTCCACTCGATCCCGCGGTACGCCGACGGCCGGCCCCTCCAGTCGGAGTCGCAGCTCGGCACCTACCGGTCGTCGGGGTGCGTCCGCCAGGCCGACCACAAGGCCTACGCGCTCTACCAGTGGGCGCACATCGGCACCACCGTCGTGGTGCTGCGGTAGCTCAGCGCTCGTGCGGCGGCGGGGGCGGCTCGCCTCCCCCGGCGCCCACCAGGTGCTCGTCGGCGGCCGGCGCCTCGGGCGCGTGCGGCGCCGGCGGGAACGCCGGCATCGAGCCCGGGTCCGTGCCGCCGCCGTCGAAGCGGAACGGCGGGTACTCGTCGCGCATGAGCCACACGTAGGCCCACACCCGGAACACCCACCGGTTCAAGCCCATCACGAAGTGGAACAGCTCCCGCGGGTAGGCGCCCCGCACGGCGTGGATCACCACGCCGATGAGGGCCACCACCGCGATCAAGCCGCCGCCGCCGGCGACCCGCCACCGGTCGTCGTCGCCGCCGCCGAAGCCCCAGCCGCCGGCGAAGATCGCCACCAGGACGAGGTGCGGGATGGCGAGCAGCCACCACTTCACCAGCACCAGCCACCGGTTGAGCCGCTCCGGGTGGTCCACGGTGAAGTCCGCGGGGTACGACGCGTCGGGCTGGAGGCTGAACGGCGGGTAGCGGTCGGTGCCGAACGCGGCGAACGAGTAGAAGCCGACCCGCCAGGTCCAGCGCATCACCCCGACGTTGAAGTCGAAGATCGACCGCGGGTAGCGACCGGTGAAGAGGATGGCGAAGCCGGCCACCACCGTGAGGACGAACGCCGCCGCCCAGAGGAAGGCGAGCACCACCACGTGGGGGAGCACGAGCACCCACTTCACCAGCCACAGCCACCGGCTCAGACCGGGCTCGAGGCGGGCGTCGAGGCGGGCGGGGTACGAGTCGGCGAGCACCACCGGCTCGGGCAGCTCGGCCACGGGCGGCACCGCGCCCTCCCACGCGGCCGCGTGGCGCAACCCCAGCGTCAGCAGCACGGCCGCGAGCACCAGGGCGAGCACGCCGGCGACCACCAGCCCGATGGCGATGGGGAGGAGCAGGTCGGTCCGCAGCCCGACGGCCACGTTGGCGGCGACGACCGGCGAGGCATCGGCGTTCATGAGCACGACGGTCCAGTCGCCCTGGTCGACCTCCCAGCGGAGCACCTGCCTGCCCGGGCCCTGCGCGGAGGCGACCCAGATGTCCTCGGCTGCAGGCGCACCCGGCGTCGCCGTGCCGTCGATGCGGTCGTAGTCGACGTCGTCGATGTCGAACGGCCCGCCGCCGATGTCCTCGACCCGGTCGTGGGCGACACCGTCGAGGTAGCGGTCGACGTCGTCGCTCGGGGCGATGCCGACGAAGATCGGTGACCGGCCAGGGGCGCGGGCGACCACCTCCGCCGTGCCGATGTCGTCGAAGGGCACCCAGTCGCCCTCCTCGACGCCCGCGCCGAGGTCGATGCGGTCGGAGGTGATGGCATGGGTGGTGGTCTCGAGCCGGTGGCCGCCCGAGCGGTAGAAGCCGTCGTCGTCCCGCTGGGTGCCGTGGGCCCAGCCGGCGACGGCGGCCGCCACGAGCAGGCCGAAGCCGACGAGGGCGGCGAGGGCCCCGACGACCACGAGGACGATGCGCCCGGCGCTCATCCGGCGCGCCTGAGGCGCGGGCGGCACGGGAGGTGGTGTGGGTGCGTTCGCTGTCATCGCCTCCACCGTCCCGCCCTGCCCGCGCCCACGGAAGGGCCGATGGTCACGATCGAGCGGCGCCGCCGTTCAGCCCTCGAGCGCGCCTGCCCGGCGCAGATCGCCGACGAGCCGATCGAAGGCGTCCCGCCGCTCCTCGCGGTCGCGGGCCCGGAGCACCGCGGACGGGTGGATGGTGGCCACGAGCGGCCGACCCTCGAAGGTGAGCACCCGGTCGACGGCGTCCCTGATGCGGAAGCCCGAGCCGAGCAGCGCCTGGCCGGCGGTGGCACCGAGGGTCACCAGGCCCGAGGGCGCGAGGGCGTCGAGCTCGGCGTCGAGCCACTGCCGGCAGGCCACGACCTCGGTGCGGGTCGGCCGGGCGTGGATGCGGCGCTTGCCCTTCTCCTTCCACTTGAAGTGCTTCACGGCGTTGGTGATCCACACGTCGTCACGGGAGATCTCGGCGGCGTCGAGCGCGTCGTCGAGCAGGCGCCCCGCCGGCCCGACGAACGGCAGCCCCTCGCGGTCCTCGACGTCGCCCGGCTGCTCGCCGATGAGGACCAGGCGGGCGTCGGGCGACCCGTCACCGAACACGGTCTGGGTGGCCCGCTCCCAGAGGGGGCAGTCACGGCAGCCGGCGGCCTCGGCGGCCAGCGCCTCGAGTCGGGTGGCGTCGCCCACGCCCGAGCACTACCCGGGCGGGGCGGCGAGCAGTCTCCCCGCGCCTACGACGCGGGCTCGAGCGAGCGCCGGACGGCAGGGAAGAGCGTGTGGTTCTCCTTGTGCACGTGGAGGTGGGTGTCGGCCTCCAGCGCGGCGAGGCGCTCGTAGAGCAGCTGGAAGCTGGCGCACCCGTCGGCCGGGGGTCGGAACCCGCCGGTGATGCGGCGGAGGCGGGCGAGCAGCTCGCCGACGTCGTCGTGGTCGTCGCCCAGCGCGTCGAGCTGGAGCCGCACCACCGCCGGGTCGCCGCCCTCGAGCGAGCGGACGGCCGGGAACAGGTCCTGCTCCTCGACGTCGAGGTGGGCGGGCAGGTCCACGGCCAGCAGGGCCACGATGGCCCGGATCTCCTGGAGCTCGGGATGCCGGCCGCCGTGCACGCCGAGCACCTTCTCGGCCAGGGCGTCCAGGGACGGCAGCTCGTCGCGGAGGTACCGGTGGTGCGTGTCGACGAGGTGGTCGGTGAGCGCCGCCGGGTCGAGCGAGGTCCAGTCTGGGGGGCCGGCGTCGTCGCTGCCGCGCTCGAGGTCGGCGGCCACGGCCGCTGGATCGAGGCCGGCCTCGTCGCAGGCCGAGCCCAGCGTCTGGTCGCCGTGGCAGCAGAAGTCGAGCCCCAGGCGATCGAGCACCCGTGCGGCACCCGGTCGCTCGGCCACGAGGTCGCCGAGCGTGGACTCGAAGGTGATGGTCATGTCCGACCCTCCTCGGGGAACGGTGTTTCTCTAGTGGATGATAGAGAAAGTCGGACCGAGGGCGGGAGGGTCCTCCGTCACATCCCCGACGAACCGCCCTGCGGCCCGATCTGCAGGCCGCCTCGCCGGCGGTGGACGGTGAGGTAGGTCAGGCCGGCGTCGCCGGCGCGGATCGTCCGGCGGGCGCCACGGGCCACGTGGATCACGACGTGGGCGTGGACGGCGTGGACCGCATCGTCGACCGCCACCTCGCCAGCGCCGTCGAGGACGACGACGAGCACGTCGACGGCGTCGTTGACGTGCTCGCCGACCGCGTGGCCCGGGTCGAGGTGCACCAGGTTGGCGTTGAGATCGGTGCTGTCGCCGAGCGTCCAGTGGACGCCGTCGCCGGCGAGGGGCAGGCGGGCGCCGAGGTCGGCCGCCCGGTCGTCGGCGCTCATGGGCGGGGCGGGAGGAGCAGGCGCGCCGTGCGCCACGCCGTGTCGGCCGCCCAGACGCCGAGCGCCGCGCCGGCGAGCCGGGTGGCCCCGGCGAGGAGGGCGCCGGCCGCCACGTTGCCCACGACGAGCCCGAGCCAGGAGCGGGTGGTGGTGAAGCCGGCCGACAGGCGCTCGTGCCCGCCACCGCGCAGCACCGGCCCGAAGTAGGCGAGCGAGGCCACCAGGATCTGGGCGAAGCCGCCGATGGCGAGCGCCCGCAGGACGGCGGCCTCGTCCGGTGCGCCCGCCGCCCAGCTGCGGGCGAGGAGCAGGGTGGTGACGACCCACCAGCCGATGCCGGCGCCCAGCTGGAGCAGCCGGGGCCCGGCCCAGTCGAGCTGGCGGCGGCGGGGCCGGGGCAGCGTGGTGACGACCAGGGCGAGCACGGCGGCGTAGCCGACGAGTCCGGCGGCTGCCACGCCGGGCCGGTCGAGGAGGTGGCCGGTGGCCGCGACGGCGACCGCCAGGGTGAGCGCGGCGCCATGGGCCCGCACCCGGGTCGGCGTGGCGCGGGGCGCCATCTTCATCCGCGCCTGGGTGGCGACGAAGAACGGGAGCGTGCCGGCGATCACCAGGCCGACGAGGCCGAAGGCGTTGGCCGACACGTGGGCGCCGCGCAACCGCGCCCACCACTCACCGGGCTCGCCGGCGCCGAGGATGCCGCCGAGGGCGACGCCGACGGCGCCGCAGGCGAGCGCGGCCAGGTAGGTGTCGACGGCAGGGGCGAACCGGTCGGTGCCCGCCGTGCGCCGGACGCCGACGAGGATCGCCGCGAGCAGCGCCAGGCCGACGGCCACGAGGGTGGCGCCGGCGCCCGTGACGGCCTCGACCTCGAGCTCGCGACCCGCCGCGACGCCGGCGGCGCCGAGGGCGACCGCCCACCGCTGCGCGGCGGCGAGACCGGGAGGCGGCGCCGGCGCGGTCGACCAGGTGACAGCCAGCAGCTGGGTGGCGCCCGAGATCGCCGACAGCACCGCGCCGACGAGGAACAGGTGCAGCGGCAGCCACGCTCCCGTGTCGTGGGGCACCACGGCGGCGACCGGGCTGGCGACGGTGAAGGCGGCGGCGACGCCGAGCGTGCGCCGGGCCTGGGCGTGGGCGTCGGCCACGCGGGTGGCGGTGCGGTCCGGCGGGGACGACTGGCGGGGTGCGGCGGCGTCCACGTCAGCGACGACCGCGGTCAGGGGATGGCGACGTGCGCCGGGCGTGGCGAGCGAGGACGCCTGCCTCGACGCGAGCCTGCGCCGCGAGGGCGCCCACGAGCTGCGCGGAGCGGCCGACGCAGTCGCACGACGCGCCGCCGACGGCGGCGTCGGCCATGATCGCCTCGACCTGGTGGAGCAGCCGGCGCTGACCCTCGGCGATCGCGGCGCGAGCGGCGGGCGAGAGCTGTCGGAGCTCGTCCGCCTCCTCGTGGACGTGGGCGACGAGCGCGTTGCGCAGGGCGCACAGCTCGCCGTGGAGGTCCTCGACGTCGGCGGCGTCGGAGGCCAGCTGGAGCGCCCGGGCGTGGTCGGCGAGCCGCCGGGCCCGGGCGAGCAGCGCGAGGTGCGACGAGCCGTCGAGGTGGGGTGCGCCCGCCTGGGCCCTGGGCATCGCCTGCACCTCCCGATCGCCATATACTTCTAGTTGCAGATAGAAATTTAGGGACGGGCCGGTCGCACCGTCAACCTCCGGCAGACTGGCGCCCACGACGGCGGGACGGAGACACGTCGATGACCACACTGCAGCAACAGGCCCGGGCGCTCGGCGACCCCACCCGCCACAAGGTCTTCCGCTACGTCGCCGAGGCCGACCACCCCGTCGACGTCGCCGAGCTCACCGAGCACTTCGGCCTCAACCACAACGCCATCCGCCAGCACCTCGCGAAGCTGGTGGCCGCCGACCTCGTCACCGAGGCCACGGCCCCGTCCCAGGGCCCGGGCCGCCCCCGCCTCACCTACGTGATCGACGCCGCCGCCGAGAGCCGCTGGGGCGTCACCGGCCCGTACGAGCGGCTCAGCATGCTGCTGGCCGAGATCATCCGCACCGGCGACTCCCCCGTCGAGGTCGGCCGCCGCCAGGGCCGGCGCGACGCCGAGCTGCGGCCCCGGCCCGCCGACGACGAGGGCGTGGTCGAGGCGGTGCGGGAGGCCATCGCGCGCGAGGGGTTCGAGCCCGAGGTGCGCCGCACCGGCGACGAGGTCGACATCGTCCTGCGGAACTGCCCGTTCGAGACCACCGCCGTCGCCGACCCCGACACGATCTGCGCCCTGCACCTCGGCCTCGCCCAGGGCCTGGCCGACAGCGCCGCGGACGTCGTGGTCGACGAGCTGGTCGCGCGCGACCCGCGCCACCACGACTGCCTGCTGCGCCTCCGGGTCGAGCCGGCGGCGGCGCCGGGCGACGCCGGCGGCCGCCTGCGCGGCCGGGCCGGCGACTGACGCCCGGGCGCTGCGGGAGCCCGGACACCCGGGTCAGGAACCGAAGTCCCAGCCGACCTCGCCGTTGCGGTACTGGGCGAGGACGTTCTTGGCGATCAGGATGCGGTGCACCTCGTCGGGTCCGTCGGCCAGGCGGAGCGTGCGGGCGCCGGTGTACATCGCCGACAGCGGCAGGTCGCCGGTGACGCCGGCCGCGCCCCACACCTGGATGGCCCGATCGACCACCCGGTGGAACGCCGCCGGCACGAACACCTTGATGGACGAGATGTCGGTGCGGGCGTCCTGGCCGGCGGCCATCTTGTGCGCGCAGTCGATGGTCATCAGCCGGGCCGACTGGATGTCCATGTAGGAGTCGGCGATGAACCCCTGGATCATCTGCTTGGACTCGAGCAGCCCGCCGTGCACCTCGCGCTCGGTGGCCCGCTCGACCATGAGGTCGAAGGCCCGCCACATCGCGCCGATCGAGTTCATGCAGTGGTACACGCGGCCGGCGCCGAGGCGGTCCTGGGCCGCCTGGTGGCCGGTGCCCCGGTCGCCGAGGGCGTTCTCGACCGGGACGCGCACGTCGTCGTAGATGATCTCGCAGTGGTCGCTCTCGCGGCCCCACACGTTGATGTCCCGCACGATGTTCACGCCGGGCGTGTCCCTCGGGACGATGATCTGGGTCATCGCGGCGTTGCGGTCGGCGCCGCCCTCGACGTCCTCCGTGCGGCACATGACGATGAAGAAGTCGGCCCGGATGCCGTTCGACGTGAACCACTTGTGGCCGTTGATCACCCACTCGTCGCCGTCGCGCCGGGCGGTGGTCTTGAGCGAGCGGGGATCGGACCCGGGCTGGTCGGGCTCGGTCATCGAGAAGCCCGACTCCATCGTCCCCTCGATGAGCGGGTGCAGCCACTTCTGCTTCTGCTCCTCGGTCCCGTACTTCAGCAGGATCTGCTGGTTGCCCGAGTTGGGGGCGACGACGCCGAAGAGGGCGGCCGCACCGGTGGCGTAGGAGAGGACCTCGTACATGTAGGCGAGCTCGAGGAAGTCGAGGCCGGCGCCGCCGTACTCCTCGGGGAGGTGGGGCGCCCACAGGCCGGCCTGCTTCACGCGGTCCTTGATGTGCTCGCGGGTCTTGCGGGCGAGCTCGCGGTCGTCGTCGGTGAGCCGGGTGCCCCGGGCCTCGGCCCAGATCAGGTTCTCGTTGGGCAGGATCTCCCGGTTCACGATCTGCGCAGTGAGCGCCCGGACCTCGTTGATGCGGTCGGTGGCCGTGGGGATGGGTTGGACGTTCATGTGCAG
Organism: Acidimicrobiales bacterium; assembly: GCA_035764875.1. Lineage (GTDB taxonomy): Bacteria > Actinomycetota > Acidimicrobiia > Acidimicrobiales > Salinilacustritrichaceae > Salinilacustrithrix. The sequence goes on from DASTYO010000192.1 coordinate 15,448, forward strand.
CACCCGACCAGGGTCCCAGTGGTTGCGTGCGCAACGGAAGGGTCGATGGTCCCGGTTCTGGCTGGTCCGTCCGTGCGGACCACCGGGTAAGGGGCACGGCGATGGACAGATCTGCTGCGTCCGGTGCCGGCGAGGTGCACTTCGAGCCGTTCGTGCACCTGGTCGACGTCGACGACGACCAGGCGCTCATCGCGTGGGGCGGGTTCTGGTTCCGCCCGTTCGAGGACGGTCACGGCTGGCGCGTCCTCGACGACGAGCAGCTCGGCGAGGTGGCGCCGGGCCGCACCGAGTCGATCGGGGCACGCTCCACGCCGTACGGGGACGCCGAGGTGCGGCTGTTCGACGCGGACGACCGCCTCGTGACGTCCGCCCGCACCGACGAGGCCAACCACGTGTGGGTGCACGGACTGGCGCCGGCGACCGAGTACCGGTACGAGGTGCTCGTCGACGGGCGGCCGTGGGTGCCCGAGGAGTGCATGCGCTGGCACCGGCTCGACGCCCAGCGCGGCGAGCTGCGGCCCGCCGGGCGCACCTACGACTGCCGGTTCCGCACGTTCCCCCGGCCCGGCGACCGCACGACGCTGCGCTTCGCGGCCATCGGCGACTACGGCGTGGGCATCCAGAGCACCGACTCGCTGGGCGACCACCAGCGGCGCCTCGGGCAGGTGCTCGAGCGGCTGGTGGACCAGGCGCCCGGGCTCGACCTCGTGCTGACCCTCGGCGACAACGTCTACCTGCTCGAGGGCGAGAGCGTCGGCGGCTCCGGCAAGGAGGACGACGACTGGTACTTCAGCTACTACGAGCCCTACCGCTTCCTCATCAGCCGGGTGCCCGTGTACCCGACGGTGGGCAACCACGATGGTGCCGAGACCGAGGCCAGCGACGACCGGGCGCAGCTGGCCGACAACCTGTTCACCGACCTGCGCTTCGATGCGGCAGTCGAGGCCGACCGGGACTCGGTGACCCCCACCGAGAGCGACGCGCCGGGGCTCTTCTACCGGTTCTCCTTCGGCGACCTGGTCGAGTTCGTCTGCGTCGACACGTCGCAGCCGGGCCGTGACGAGCACGACCGGTTCTTCGACCACCCCGACCACCGCCGCTTCCTGGACGAGGCCTTCGACCCGGAGCGCCCCGACCGGCGCCGGTGGCTGGTGCCCTTCAGCCACCACCCGGTCCACTGCGCGGGGCCGGACCACCACGACGACGCCGACCAGATCCGCGCCCTGCTGCCCCGCTACCGGGCCGCCGGCGTGCAGCTGGCGCTCGCCGGGCACGAGCACAACTTCCAGCACGCGGTCGACGACGGCCTGCACCACGTGATCTCCGGGGCGGGCGGCAAGCTCAGCGAGGACCCGCCGCCGCGCACTGCGGAGGCCCACACGCGCAGCTGGGCACCCCAGACCCACGTCCTGCTCGTCGACGTCGACCACGACCGCATGACCCTGCTGCCCGTCACCGACCTCGACGACGACGGCCGGCCCGTGCCCGTCGACCTGCAGGTGGTCGACGGCCGGCACGACGAGCTCCCCATCGTCATCGAGCACGCCGGCTGACGAGCGTTCTGGCACCATCACCCCTGGTCGCCGACCGGTGATCCTGGGGCCGGAAGCAGTGGGTGGAGGTCATCTCGTGGAGGACGTGGCAGCGGCGGTGCTCGACCAGCTCGAGGGGCTGGTGCCCGCGATGCTCGACGACGTCGGCGCGCTCGTGCGCATCCCCAGCGTCGGCGGCACCGACGCCGAGCACGAGGCCCAGGCGGCGATGGCCCGCCGCCTGGCGGACGGCGGCCTCGAGGTCGACCACTGGCCGATCGAGCTCGACGTGATCACCGCGCACCCCGACTTCCCCGGCGCCGAGGTCGAGCGGGGCGAGGCGTGGGGCGTGGTCGGGCGCCTGCCGGGCGCGGGTGACGGGCCCACCCTGATGCTGAACGGCCACGTCGACGTCGTGCCCATCGGTGACCCCGCCGCCTGGGACGACGATCCGTTCTCGGGTGCGGTGCGCGACGGCCGCATCCACGGTCGGGGGTCGTGCGACATGAAGGCAGGCCTGCTCGCCGCGCACTGGGCGGTGCAGGCGGTGCGGGCGGCCGGCGTGACGCTGGCCGGCGACGTCCTGGTCGCGTCGGTGCAGGGCGAGGAGGACGGCGGTCTCGGCAGCTTCGCCCTGCTGCAGCGGGGGTGGACGGCTGACGCCTGCGTCCTCCCCGAGCCCACCGACCTCGACGTCATCCCGGCCAACGCCGGCGCCCTCACGTTCCGGCTGCGCGTGCGCGGCCTCGCCACCCACGCGGCGCGCCGCGCTGACGGCGTGAGCGCGGTCGAGAAGTTCTGGGTCGTGCACCAGGCGCTGCTCGACCTCGAGCGCCGCCGCCACGAGCACGTCGACCCGCTGGCGCAGCGCTGGGAGCTCGCCCACCCGCTGGCCCTCGGCACCGTGCGGGCCGGCGACTGGGCGTCGTCGGTCCCCGACCTGCTCGTGGCCGAGGGCCGCCTCGGCGTGGCCATCGGCGAGGACGTCGCCGATGCGCGCGCCGACCTCGAAGCGGCGATCGCCGACGCATGCGCGTCCGACCCGTGGCTGCGCGAGCACCCCGTCGAGGTCGAGTGGTGGGGCGGCCAGTTCGCCTCCGGACGCCTGCCCGCGGGCTCCGACCTGGTCGACCGGGTGCAGCGCGCCCATGGGGCGGCCGGCGGCGGCGAGCTCGACGTGTACGGGGCGCCGTATGGCAGCGACCTCCGCCTGCTCACCGGCCTCGGCGGCATCCCCACGGTGCAGTACGGCCCCGGCGACGTCCGCCTGGCCCACGGCCCCCACGAGTCGGTGCCCGTCGACGAGGTGGTCACCTGCGCCCGCACCCTCGCGCTCCTGACCCTCGACGTCTGCGGGGTGGCCGGGCTCTGTTAGCGTTCTGTCAGCAGCCGCTGCCGGCCGCCGACATCCGGGGGAGGATGACCATGCCGAACGGGTCCCGCGACCGCGCCGCCACGGAGGCGGCCCTCCAGAGCGCCGCCGTGCGGCTGATGGAGCGCGACGGCGTGCTGGCCGGCCTGAACCTCAACGAGGTCGCCGCCGAGGCCGGCGTCAACCGCGGGCTCGTCTACCACCACTTCGGCTCGCGCCAGGAGCTGCTGCGGGCGGCCCTGGCCCGGACGGCGAAGGCCCGGTTCGACGAGGTCGCCGAGGGGGACGAGCTGCCGTTCCGCGCCCGGATGGTCGCCTTCCTGCGCACGATGGTCCGCCACCGCCAGGCGGTGCAGCTCGCCACCCTCCTCGTGGCCGACCGCGACCCGTCGCTGCGGACGATGCCGCTGCGGGCGGTGACGCAGCGGCGACTGGCCGCCGACGTCGCCAGCGGCGCGATCGACGATGGCCTCGACCTCGACGCCGTGCACACCGCCGTGGTGTCGCTGACCTATGGGTACGTGCTGTACCGCGAGCGCTTCGCCGACGAGATCGGCGTGCCCGTCGACGACCTCGACGAGCGGGTGGCGGCGGTGGCCGACCGCATGCTGGGAGGGCTGGCGCCGTGACCGGCCCGCTCGACCCGGACCGCCCGCCCGGCGACGCCGACCTGGCGCCCACCTGGTTCCTCGACTTCGAGCACCCGGACGTCGCCGCGTTCGCGCAGCGCGTCACCGCCGGCTGCGCGGACGACGCGTCCCGCGCCGCAGCGCTGTTCGCCGAGGTGCGCGACACCATCTGGTACGACCCCCACGACGTGTCGCGGGACCCGGAGGACTACGACGACCTGCCCCTCGACGAGATCTTCGCCACGTTCGACGAGGTGTACCCGAGTGCCCTCGGCGGCGCCGTCGCGGCGGACCCGGCCTTCCGTCCCGACGCCTGAGCCGGCGAGGTTCCCGGCATCCTCGGACCATGACGTGGTGGCCCGTCGACGGCGCCGAGCTCGTCGCCCTGCAGGAGCGACTGGCGGTGGAAGCCGACGCGGCCCGCCGAGACCGCCCGTTCGAGCTGCCGGACCGTCCCCTGCTGGGCGGGTGCTTCGTCGCCTACGCCCGGGGCGAGGCCGGGCCCGGCCACCCCGGCGACCGGGCGTGGGCCGCGGTCGTGACGTGGCGCCCGGTGGACGGGCCCCGGGACGAGGGCGCGGCGCTCCGGGGCGTGTCGCACGAGCACGGGCCACGGGTCGCCCGCGACACCCACGAGCAGGTGCTGGTGGCGGGCACGGTGCCGGCGTCGTACGAGGCCGGGTTGCTGGCGATGCGCGAGGGCGCGCTGCTCGAGCAGGCGGCTCGCCGGCTGCGGACGCCGCCGGACGTGCTCCTCGTGGACGCCACGGGCCTCGACCACCCCCGCCGGGCCGGCCTCGCCGTCCACCTCGGACGCGTGCTCGACGTGCCCACCGTCGGGGTGACGCACCGGCCGCTGCACGCCGACGACGGGCCGAGCCCGCCCGGCGCCGATCGGGGCTCCAGCTCACCGGTGGTGGTCGACGGCGAGGTGGTGGCCCACTGGGTGGTGACCCGCACCGGCGCCCGCCCCGTGGTGGCCCACGCCGGCTGGCGCACGACGCCCGAGCAGGCGCTCGCGGTGGTGCTGCGGGCCAGCACGCCGAGCGCCCGCACCCCCGTGCCGCTCGGCGAGGCCCGCCGGGTGGCGCGCGAGGCGCGGGCCATCGCCGCCGGCGAGTGGCCCCGCTGATCGCACGCCGGTGCGATCAGCGCGGGCAGCACGCAACGCCGCAGGTGCCGTTCAGCCCGGGCAGCGCTCCCCCGGCCGGCCAGCGCGGGCAGCACGCCACCCCCCAGGGGAGCTGCGCCCGGGCAGGCCCGACACCGGCGCCGATGGGTCAGGGCGCCCGGCGGGTGGCGTCGTGCGTCTCGTACATGCGCACGGCGACGACCAGGCCCGACACCGCGGTGAGGGCGGCGACGACCCAGATGGCGCCCTCGACGTCGACGGCGTCGGCGACGACGCCGGCGAGGATCGCGCCGACGGCGAAGCCGCTGTCGCGCCACAGCCGGTAGATGCCCACCGACGATGCCCGCCAGCGCGGGTGGGCGACGTCGCCGATGGCGGCGAGGAGGGTCGGGTACACCATCGCCGTGCCGGCTCCGAGCATCGCGACGGCGGCGACCCATGGCCAGAAGCCGTCGACGACGGCCACGAGCGCGATGGCGACGGCCTGCGCGCACATGCCGCCGGCGATCAGCCACTTCCGGCCGATCCGGTCGGACAGGGCGCCGGTGACCAGCTGCCCCAGCCCCCACACGGCCGGGTAGATGGCGGCGAGCACGCCGATGCGACCCACCGACAGACCGGCGGCCGCGAAGTGGAGCGGGAACAGCCCCCAGGCCAGGCCGTCGTTGAGGTTGTTCACGAGGCCGGCCTGCGACGCCGACGAGAGCGCGCGGTCGCGGAAGCTGGTGAGGGTGAACACCTCGCGGGTGGTGAGGGCGTCGTGCAGGTCGTCGTGGCGGGCGACGTGGTTCGCGGCCTCGAGGTGGGCGTGCCCCCGGGTCTCGCGGACGAAGGCCGTGGACAGGCCCAGGCCGAGCGCCGCGTAGGCCAGCCCGAGGAAGAACGGTTCGGGGCGCAGGCTCCACTCCTGGGCGATCATCCCGGTGAGCAGCGCCGTGACCGCCACCGCCAGGTAGCCGGCGGCCTCGTTGATGCCCATGGCGGTGCCCCGCTTGGCCGGCCCGGCGAGGTCGATCTTCATGATCACCGTGGTGGACCACGCCAAGCCCTGGTTCACGCCGAGGAGGACGTTGGCGAACACCACCCAGCCCCACGAGGGCGCCCAGATGATGAGCAGCGGCACGGGGAGGCCGATGAGCCAGCCGGCCACGAGCACCGGCTTGCGCCCGTAGCGGTCGGAGAGGGTGCCGGCGAAGAAGTTGGTCGCCGCCTTCACCACGCCGAAGGCGGCGATGTAGGTGAGCGTCGCCGTGAACGCGGTGAGCCCGAACTCGTCGGTGGCGAGCAGCGGCAGGACCGTCCGCTCCTGGCCGAGCATGCCGCCCACGAGGGCGTTGACGGCGACGAGGAGGGAGAACTGCGCGAGGTTCGCCCGCAAGCCGAGGCGGAGGTTCCCCGCACCGGGACGTCCGTCAGCGGGCTCTCCGGTGGCCGGAGCGGCGGCGGTGGTGCGGGCGGTCATGCCGCGTCCTCGGCGCCGGTGGCGACCGGGCGGCCGTCGCGGCGCCACTCGGGGAAGCCGCCCTCCAGGCGGGCGGCCCGGTGCCCGGCGGCCAGCAGGACCCGCACGGCCTCGTCGGCGAAGGCGCAGTAGGGGCCGCGGCAGTAGGCCACGACCTCGCTCGCCGGTGCCAGCTCCCGCACCCGCTCGGGCACCGCTTCGGGCGGCACCGACATCGCGCCGGGCAGGTGGCCCGCGCGGTACTCGGCCGCCGGACGCACGTCCCACACCTGGGCGGTCGGACCCCGGACCGCCAGCTCGTCCGGCGCCACCTCCTCGAGGTCGGATCGATCACCGAGGTAGGCGGTGGCTCGCTCGTCGAAGCCGGCGACGTGCCCGGCAGCGACGTCGCGCAGCGCCGCCCAGAGCCGCTCGACCTCGTCGCTGGCCAGGCGGTACCGGACGTGGGACCCGTCGCGCCGGCGCCGGACGAGGCCGGCGTCGTCGAGGTAGCGAAGGTGCTGGGAGGTGTTGGCGACCGACTGGCCGATCTCGGACGCGAGCTCCTGCACGGAGCGCTCACCCTGGGCGAGCACGTCGACCAGCTCGGCGCGCCGGCCGTTGGCCAGGGCGCGGGCGACGGCAGCGAAGGCGTCGAACAGCTCGGACTTGGCGGTGCGGTCCACGGTGGCGAGCGTACCCGCCACGTTCAAGCATTCAACAGAGTTCTTGAACCAACCTCGCGGAATAGGTGTGCCCGAACCGCTGTTCGCCCCGGACATGACGGACCCGTCGCCGCCCCTCTCCATCCTCGACCTGGCCATCATCGGGCGCGACCAGACGCCCGGCGACGCCCTGCGCAACAGCGTGACGCTGGCCCAGCAGGCCGAGGCCCGGGGCTACCGGCGGGTCTGGTACGCCGAGCACCACAACATGGCGACCATCGCCTCGTCGGCAACGAGCGTGCTCATCGCGCACGTCGCCGCCCACACGAGCACCATCCGTCTGGGGTCGGGCGGCGTCATGCTCCCCAACCACTCCCCGCTCACGATCGCCGAGCAGTTCGGCACGCTGGCGTCGCTGCACCCCGGACGCATCGACCTCGGGCTCGGCCGGGCGCCCGGCACCGACCAGACGACCCTGCGCGCCCTGCGCCGCGACCCGATGTCCGCCGAGTCGTTCCCCCAGGACGTGCTCGAGCTGCAGGGCTACCTCGCCGGGCGCAGCCGCATCCCCGGGGTCCAGGCCGTCCCGGGGAGCGGGACCAACGTGCCGCTCTACATCCTCGGCTCCTCGCTGTTCGGCGCCAAGCTCGCCGCCGTGCTCGGCCTCCCCTACGCGTTCGCGTCGCACTTCGCGCCGGCCGCGCTCGAGCAGGCCGTCGCCCTGTACCGCAGCGAGTTCGAGCCGTCCGAGCAGCTCGACCGCCCGTACGTGATCGCCGGCGTGAACGTCATCGCCTCGGACAGCGACGACGACGCCCAGGCCCAGCACCTGAAGGTGCGGCGCAGCCGGGTGTCGCTGCTGCTCGGCCGCGACCGGGGCGCGTTCACCGACGAGGAGGCCGACGCGATCCTCGCCTCGCCGCAGGGCCGGCACCTGGCCGAGATGATGCGCCACTCCGCGGTCGGCACGCCCGACGACGTCGCCGAGCAGCTCCGCGCCTTCGCCCGCCTCGCCGACGCCGACGAGCTCATCGTCGTCCACGCCTCGCCGTCGATCGACGCCCGGCTCCGCTCGGTCGACCTGCTGGCCGACGCGTGGGCGCTCGCGCCGGCGACCGCGCCCTGAGCGCAGGCCGATCGGAACGGGGGCGGTGACCTCCGACCCTGGGCCGGCCCGGCTGCCCGTCGCACGATGGCAGCCGGAAGGACGGTGAACGTGGCGTCCCACGAGCACAGCGCCGACGGCAACGTCGAGCTCGACGGGCAGCCGAGCATCGTCGAGCGCCCGCACCCGCTGTCGATGGTCTACGGCGGCGGTGGCGTGTACGGCATCGCGTACGGGCTCGGCGTGGCCCATGGCCTCGCCCGCGCCGGCATCCCGGTCGCCGCCGCCCCATCGCTCGGCACGTCGGCCGGCTCCTGGGTGGCGTCCGCGATGGCGCTCGGGCTCCGCTTCGAGGACTTCGACCGCCTCGATTCGCCCTCGGTCCCCACCCGCCGCCCGGTCCTGCACGCCGCCGCCACCGAGGTCTTCGGCGACGCCCGCCACCACCTCGTCTCGGTGTCGGCCGTCCGCCTGCGCAGCCGCCGCCGGCACATCCTCGACGGCGGCCGCTACCCGCTGGCCGATCTGGTCGCGGCGTCCTCGGCGGTGCCCGGCCTGTTCCCGCCCCACCGCATCGACGGCCGGCTGTACATCGACGGCGGGATGTGGTCGGCGACCTCCGTCGACGCGGCCGCCGATGCCCAGCACGTCATCGTGATCGCCCCGCTCGCCGGACCGGTCGTGGGCCCGATGGGCCGCACCGCCGGCGTCCTGCTCAGCCGCGAGCTCGGGTCGTGGCGCGAGCGCCACCCGGGCACCACGATCACCATGATCCGGCCCAACCGGGAGATCGGCCGCCTCGCCACCCGCAACCCCTTCGGCCTGTTCGACGGCGATCGCGCCCGCCGGGTGTACCCGCTCGCCCTCGAGCAGGGCCTCCGGCTCGGCGAGCAGCTCCAGGGCCCGCAGGCCGCCTGAGCGCCCCGCTCACCCCGCGGCGGCGAGCTCGACCGTCCGGCCGAGCGCCGGCACCTCGAGCTCCCCCCGCGTCGTGAAGCGGAGCCCGGAACCGGACGTGAGGTCCCGAACGCTCGACGTGACCCACACCTCGCCGTACGGCGCCCGGTCGGCGACCTGCTGGGCGACGGCCACGCCGGCCCCCGACACCTCGGCGCCGCGCCGGGCGACCTCGGCGACGTGCAGCCCGACCGCCACGTGCAGGCGCGCCTCGGCCGCGCGCCGAACGAGCTGGAGCCCGCAGCGCACGGCGCGCCCGGGACCGTCGAAGGTGGCGAGCACGCCGGCGTCCCGCGCCGTGGCCGGCACGCCCCGGTGCTCCTCGAGCACGTCCCGGACGACCTGGCGGACCCACGCCGGATCCAGGTGCTCCTCGATGCGGACGGCGAGCAGCGTGGTGAGCGCGAGCTCGGTCGCCTCGGCGGAGCCCAGGTCCTGGACGAACTCCTCGACGGGGTCGAGGATCTGGTCGGGGTCCACGGCCACGAAGTGGTCGGCGCCGCTCAGCTCCACGAAGCGGGCCCCGGGGATTCGGTCGGCCAGGTACCGGCCCTCCTCGACCGACGCGTCGATGTCGTCGCGCCGGTGCAGCACGAGGGTCGGCGCCTGGACCGCCCCGAGCACGTCGCGCACGTCGACGTGGGAGTTCATCTCGATCAGGGCGCGGGCAGCGCCGGGGCTGGTCGCCGCCCGGCACCGCTCGCCCCACCAGCGGGCGAGCTCCTCGTCGGCGTTCGGGCACATGTGCCGCATGTCGGCCTCCCACTCCCAATCCCGCTCGAGCTGCTCGGCGTAGCGCGCCCGGTCCTCGGGCTGGAAGCCCCACGGGTAGTCCGGGGCGCAGAGCCGCCGGGCGTACGTCGAGTACAGCACCAGGCCGCGAACCCGCTCCGGGTGGGTCGCCGCGTACAGGATCGACATCGGGCCGCCCTCGGAGTACCCGAACAGCACCGCCGACTGCGAGCGGGCGGCGTCCATCACGGCGCCGACGTCGCGCATGCGGGTCTCGAGATCCGGGAGGTCGCCCGGGCGGTCGGACATCCCCGTCCCCCGCTTGTCGAAGCGGATCAAGCGGGCGAACGTGCCGAGCCGGTGCAGGAAGTGGGCGTGGCGGCGCTCGGTCCAGTCGAGCGTCAGGTGGGAGACGAACCCGGCCACGAGCACGAGGTCGACCGGGCCGGCGCCCGTGACCTGGTAGGCGATGTTGAGCCCGTCGCTCTGCGTGTACCGGACCGGGCTCGCCGCCTCGACCGCCACGGCCGCGCCCTCGTCCGCCGGTGCGGCCGGGGACCCGGTGCGACCGGCGCCGTCGTCGGGAACCTCTTCGACGGGCGCCACGAACCGGTAGCCCCGGCCGTGCACCGTGCGGATGCAGCGCTGCTGCGCGCCGTCGTCGTCGATCGCCCGGCGGGCGGCCTTGAGCCGGCTGGTCAGTGCCGACTCCGAGACGAAGCGGTCGCCCCAGACGGCGTCGAGCAGCTCGTCCTTGGTCACGACCTGTCCCTGGCTGCGCACCAGGTGCGCGAGCACATCGAACACCTGCGGTTCGACCTTGACCGGCTCACCCTCCCGTCGCAGCTCGAACGCGCCGGTGTCGAGCTCGAAGGCCTCGAACCGGTACCGCAAGCCGTCCAGTGTCGCACGCCCACGCCACCTCGTCCCGCGGCCTGGAACCGTCTGGGCGCGGCGCCGTCCGGGTACCCGTAGCCTGCCGGGCCGGACCTGCAGAGGAGCACCTGTTGAACGTCGCCGAGGCGCGCAGCGTCTACATCGCCGCCCCCGAGGGGCACACGGGCAAGTCGGTCGTCGCGCTCGGCATCCTCGACCTGCTCACCCGCCGGGTCCGGCGCGTCGGCGTGTTCCGGCCGATCAGCCGATCCACCAGCGGCGACGACCAGCTGCTCCAGCTGCTCCTGGCCCACGACGGCGTCGACATCCCCTACGAGGCGGCGGTGGGTGTGAGCTACGACGAGGTCCACGCCGACCCCGACGCCGCCCTCGGCTCCATCGTCGAGCGGTACCGGGAGGTGCAGCGCGGCTGCGAGGCCGTGGTCATCGTCGGCTCCGACTACACCGACGTCGCCGGCCCGACCGAGCTCGCCTACAACGCCCGCATCGCCACGAACCTGGGGGCGCCGGTGCTGCTGGTGGTGAGCGCGCTCGAACGCCATCCCGAGGACGTCGCGCACCTCGTCGACGTGGCCACCGCCGAGCTCGCACAGGCCCACGCCACCACGGTGGGCGTGGTGGCGAACCGGTGCTCGCCCGCGCAGCTCGGCGAGGTCCGGGCGCGGCTCGACCACCTCCCGGTCCCCGCGTGGGCGCTGCCCGAGATCCCCCTGCTGAGCGCGCCGCTGGTCACCGACCTCATGGCCGCCCTCGACGGCGAGCTGCTCTTCGGCGACGAGGCGATGCTCCACCGCGAGGCCGAGCAGATGCTCGTGTGCGGCATGAACGCCGAGCACGTGCTCGAGCGCCTCGACGACGGGCAGCTGTGCATCGTGGCGGGCGACCGGCCCGACGTGCTCGTCACCCTGGCCGCCGCCCACGCCGCCGACGGGTTCCCGTCGCTGGCCGGCATCGTCCTCAACGGCGGCTACCGGCCGGCCGACGAGGTCGCCCGGCTCGTGCGCAGCCTCGACGCCCACCTGCCGGTCGTGCTCACGGCGCACAGCTCGTACGAGGCCGCTCGCATCGTGGCGTCCACGCGAGGGCTGCTCGGCCGGGGCACCGAGCGCAAGGTCGACACCGCGCTCGGCGTGTTCGAGGCGCACGTCGACGCCGACGCGATCCTCGCCGCCCTCGAGGTGCCCCCGAGCACCGTGGTCACCCCGCTGATGTTCGAGTCGATGCTCGTCGAGCGCGCCCGGTCGGACCGTCGGCACATCGTGCTGCCCGAAGGCGACGACGAGCGGGTGCTGCGGGCCGCCTCGACGCTGCTGTCCCGGGGGGTCGTCGAGCTCACGCTGCTCGGCAACGAGACCGCGGTGCGGGCCCGGGCCGCGGCCTCCCGGGTCGACCTCGACGGCGCCCGGGTGATCGACCCCAGCACCTCCGACCTGGTCGAGCCGTTCGCCGAGGCGTACGCCCGGGCCCGGGCGCACAAGGGCATGACCCTCGACCTCGCCCGCGACATCGTCCGCGACGTGTCGTACTTCGGCACGATGATGGTGCACCTCGGCCACGCCGACGGCATGGTCTCGGGCGCCGCGCACTCCACCGCCCACACCATCGCCCCCGCCTTCGAGGTCATCAAGACCGCCCCGGGCGTCGACGTCGTGTCATCGGTGTTCTTCATGGCCCTCGCCGACCGGGTGCTCGTGTACGGCGACTGCGCTGTGATCCCCGACCCCACCGTCGAGCAGCTCGCCGACATCGCCGTGTCGTCCGCAGCCACCGCCCAGCAGTTCGACATCGAGCCCCGCATCGCCATGCTCTCCTACTCCACGGGCGAGTCCGGCGCCGGCGCCGACGTGGAGAAGGTCCGCCAGGCCACCGAGCTGGTGCGGGCCCGCCGTCCCGACCTCCTCGTCGACGGCCCCCTCCAGTACGACGCCGCCGTCGACGCGTCGGTGGCTGCGGCCAAGCTGCCCGGCTCCACCGTGGCGGGCCGGGCGACCGTGTTCATCTTCCCGGACCTGAACACGGGCAACAACACCTACAAGGCCGTCCAGCGCACGGCCGGCGCCGTGGCCATCGGCCCGGTGCTGCAGGGCCTCGCCAAGCCGGTGAACGACCTGTCGCGGGGCGCCACGGTGCGCGACATCGTCAACACCGTCGCCATCACCGCCATCCAGGCCCAGACGATCGCCCCCGACCGCACGGAGCCGGCGTGAGCCACACGGTCCTCGTGCTCAACTCGGGCTCCTCGTCGATCAAGTACCAGTTGGTCGACCCCGACGACGGCACCCGCCTGGCCGACGGCATCGTCGAGCGCATCGGTGAGGGCGACTCGGTCCTCTCGCACGAGGCCGGGGGCACGACGACGACCCGCCACGCGCCGCTCGCCGACCACCGTGAGGCGCTCGCCGCCGCCATCGAGCTGTTCCGCGAGCTCGGCCCCGACCTCGACGCGGCCGGCATCGTCGCGGTGGGCCACCGCGTCGTGATGGGCGGGCAGCGCTTCGACGGCCCGGCGCTCATCGACGAGGAGGTGCGCGCCACCATCGAACGGCTGTCCCCGCTCGCCCCGCTCCACAACCCCCCGAACCTCGCGGGTATCGACGTGGCCCGCGAGCTGTTCCCCGACGTGCCCCACGTCGCGGTGTTCGACACCGCCTTCTTCCACGACCTGCCGCCGGCGGCGGCCACCTACGCGATCGACCGCGACGTCGCGGCCGCGCACGGCATCCGGCGCTACGGGTTCCACGGGACGTCGCATCGCTACGTGTCCGCTCGGGCCGCCGAGCTCCTCGGCCGCGACCTCGCCGAGCTGCGCCAGGTCGTGCTGCACCTGGGCAACGGCGCCTCCGCGTCGGCGCTCGTGGGCGGCCGGCCGGTCGACACGTCCATGGGCCTCACGCCGCTCGAAGGCCTGGTGATGGGCACCCGCAGCGGCGACATCGACCCCGCCGTGGTGTTCCACCTGCACCGCACCGCCGGCCTCGGCATCGACGAGATCGACCAGCTCCTCAACCGCCGCTCGGGCATGAAGGGCCTGGCCGGCCACAACGACCTGCGCGAGGTGCACCGACTCATCGCCGAAGGCGACCCCGATGCCCGGCTCGCGCTCGACGTGTACGTGCACCGGCTCCGCAAGTACGTCGGTGCCTACGCCGCCGTGATGGGCGGCATCGACGCGCTGTCCTTCACGGCCGGCGTGGGCGAGCACGACACCGTGGTGCGGGCCGAGACCTGCGCCGGCCTGCGCTTCCTCGGCATCGAGGTCGACGCCGTCCGCGACGGAGCTCACGCGGGCGAGGCCCGGGTCATCTCCCCTGACGGAGCGCCCGTGGCCGTGCTCGTCGTCCCCACCGACGAGGAGCTCGCCATCGCCCAGGACACGGTGTCGCTCCTCCCCTGAGGCGCTCTGGGCTGATGCGGGGCAGGGGCGCCGGTCGTGGCAGTGTTCGCGCCCGTGACCGTCCTGACCTTCGTGGCCCTCGCCGTCGGCCTGGTGTGCCTCGTCGCGGGAGCCGAGCTCCTCGTGCGGGGCGCGGCCTCGATCGCCTCCCGCCTCGGCATCGCCCCCGTCATCATCGGCCTGACCGTCGTCGCGTTCGGCACGAGCGCACCCGAGCTCGCCGTGAGCGTGAGCGCCGGGCTCGGCGGGGAGGGCGAGGTCGCCTTCGGCAACGTCGTCGGTTCGAACATCGTCAACATCCTCCTGATCCTCGGCGGCTCGGCGATCATCGGCGGTCTGGCCGTGTCACAGCGCATCATCCGCCTCGACATCCCGCTGCTCGTCGGCGCGTCGCTGCTGGCGCTCGTCCTGTCGCTCGACAACGAGATCGGCCGCCTCGACGGCGCGCTCCTCTTCGCCGGCATCGTCGCCTACACGTCGTGGCTCGTCCGCGTCGCCCGGAACGAGCGCGCCGACGTGCTCGAGGAGTACGACGAGGCGGTCGACGAGCTCGAGGTGGAGGTGGTCGACAAGCCGCTCCCGGTCCAGGTGGCGCTGGTCCTCGTCGGCCTCGGGATCCTCGTGGCCGGGTCGCAGCTCCTCGTCGGCTCGGCCACCGACATCGCCGAGGAGCTCGGCGTGAGCGACCTGGTCATCGGCCTCACGGTGGTCGCCGTCGGCACGTCGCTGCCCGAGCTCGCCACGTCGCTGATGGCGGCGGTCCGAGGGCAACGGGACATCGCGGTCGGGAACGTCGTCGGCTCGAACCTGTTCAACCTGCTGTGCGTGCTCGGCGCCACGGGCGTCGTCTCACCCGACGCCATCCCCGTCACCACCGGCTCGCTGCAGATCGACTTCCCGGTGATGCTGGCCGCCACCGTGGTGCTGCTGCCGATCGTGTGGCGCGGCTTCCAGATCGAGCGGTGGGAGGGCATCGTGCTCGTGGCGTTCTACGCCGTGTACGTCGCGTTCCTCGTGCTCGACGCCAGCGACCACGACGCGGCGGGGGTGCTCGGCCCGACCGCCCTCGTGGTGGCGCCCCTGGTGGCGCTCGGCTTCAGCGTGGCCGGTGTGCAGGCCTGGCGCCGGCACCGCGCCGGCCTGCCCGTCACGGCCGGGTAGTCAGCAGCAGCCGCCGGTGGCGGCGGCCGGCTCGTCGGCGCGGCGGCCGAGCACGACGGGCTCCGGCTCGGGCGCGCAGCACACGGCGTCCCCCTCGCCGACGACCTCCATCGTGAGCTGGTCGCTGTCGCCGGTCTTGACGTACCACTCCCAACGGGCGCCGTCGGGGTCGGTCACCCAGGTCTCGACCTTGGTGGCGTAGCAGCAGATCGTGTCGTCGATGCCCGTGGTCTCGAGCCCGGTGCCGGACAGGCGGGCCTCGGCGGCCTCGACCTCGGCGGCGGTCTCGGTCTCGACGCCGAGGTGGTTGAGGGTGCCGCCCTCCACGCCGCCGCTCGCCTCGAACAGGACGAGCTTCAGGGGCGGGTCGGCGATGGCGAAGTTGGCGTAGCCGGGCTTGCGCTTGGCCGGCTCGGTGCCGAACAGCTTGGTGTAGAACTCGACGGCCTCGTCGATGTCGGACACGTTGAGCGCGAGCTGGACTCGGGACATGGGAACCCCCTGGTACGTTGATCGACGTTCGTCGATGTGTGCACCATACCAACGCATCGACGCTTGTCAATGTGTCTGAGGAGGTCGTCCCGTGAAGGCCCAGCCCGTCGAGGTGTGCTGCGCCCCCGTCACCGCCGGGGTGCTCTCCGAGGAGGAGGCCGACGACCTCGCCGCCCTGCTCAAGGTGCTCGCCGATCCGGCCCGCCTGCGGCTCCTGTCGATGGTGGCCGCCGCCGAGGCCGGCGAGGCGTGCGCGTGCGACCTGGTCGAGCCGGTCGGCCGCTCGCAGCCCACCGTGTCCCACCACCTGTCGCTCCTCGTCGAGGCCGGCCTGCTCGAGCGCGAGAAGCGCGGCCGGTGGGCCTGGTACCGCGTGGTGCCCGAGCGGCTCTCGGCCATCCGCGACGCGCTCTCGCCGGCGCCTGCGTGACGTGCCGAGCGATCACCAGAGGTGGTCGCGCAGGTGCGGGTCGTCCAGGTCGGCGAGCCGGCGGATCGCCTCGTGCTGGCGCCGGTCGAGCCGTCGGGGCACGTCGATCTCGACGGTCACCAGCAGGTCGCCGCGGCCGTGCGGTGTCGGTGCGCCCCGGCCCCGCACCCGCAGCTCCCGGCCCGAGGTCGTGCCGGCGGGTACGCGCAGGCGCACCGGCGGCCCATCGGGCGTGGGCACCGGGATCTCCGCACCCAGCACCGCCTCGGCGTAGCTGATGGGCACGGTGACCGTGGTGTCGTCGCCCCGACGACCGAACGGGCTGCGACCCGCCCGCTCCCGGGTCCCCGACCGCCGGTCGCCGGCGACGTGCTGGACGTGGATCGTGTACCCGCCGTCGGACCGACGCTGCGGCGCCACGCCGCGCGCCCGGTCGTAGGCCGCCCGGCGCTGCGGGTCTCGGAGCACGTCGTAGGCAGCAGCCAGCACGGAGAACCGGTCGCCGGAGCCGCCGTCCCCGCTCGTGTCCGGGTGCAGGCTCCGCGCCTGGCGCCGGTAGGCGCGGGTGATCTCGTCGGAGGACGCGCCCGGCTCCACGCCGAGCACGTCGTAGAGGTCGGCCTCCGGCCACGGAGGATCGACGTCCACCCAGCACCACCTCCCGGTCTCGACTGCGATGCGCGTCGGTCGATCCACGTGCGGCGAACCACGGTCCCGGTGGGAATATTCCGGCGTCGCCGCTTGTCAGAGAGCGCGCAGGACCACATGATCTGCAGTGGGGCACCGCCCCCATCTCGCGACGCTGAACCAGCTGACGTGAAGGAGGTGGCATCGATGCTGATGCGCTTCGACCCGTTCCGTGAGCTCGACCGGCTCACCGATGGCCCGTCCGGCCGCCGCAGCTCCATGATGGGCATGGACGCCTACCGCGACGGCGACCACGTGACCGTCCACTTCGACCTGCCGGGGATCGACCCGGCGTCGATCGACGTCACCGTGGAGAAGAACCAGCTGACCGTGCGCGCCGAGCGCCGGTGGGAGCTGGCGGAGGGCCAGGAGCTCATCGTCGCCGAACGCGCCCAGGGCACGTTCAGCCGATCGCTGTTCCTCGGCGACGGCCTCGATCCCGAGCGCATCGAGGCGAGCTACGAGGACGGCGTGCTGACGCTCACCATCCCGGTGGCCGAGACGGCGAAGCCCCGTCGGATCACCGTCGGCTCCGGCCACTGAACGGAGGAACTGCGTCATCTGGTCAGGACGTCCCTGACCAGATGACGCAATCCGCGATCAGCTGCGGGTGACGTCGCGGAAGGGCACGCCCTTGTCGACCTCGGGCTCCCGCGGGAGCCCGAGGATGCGCTCGCCGATGATGTTGCGCTGGATCTGATCGGTGCCGCCGCCGATCGAGAAGAAGTACGCGTTCTGCTGCGAGTAGTTGGCGTCGCGGGCCCGGGGGTGGTCGTCGCCGTCGAGCGTGCCCTCCATGCCGAGGAGCTCGCCCTGGATGTGCCCGGCCCGGTGCAGGATCTGCGACATGGCGAGCTTCCCGAGCGACGCCAGCGGTGACGAGCCGCCCGCCTCGGAGATCGCCTTCGCCCGCGCCGCGTTCCACTCGGTCACCGTGCGCATGCAGTGCAGCTCGGCCAGCCGCTGGCGCACCACCGGGTCGTCGGCCTTCCCGACCTCCTGGGCCAGGCGCACGAGGGACGTGTCGGGGATCGGGATCCGGCCGTGAGCTTCGGCGGTGGCCCCGCCGCCGCCACCGCCACCGCGCTGGATGACCCCCATGACCGCCCGCTCGTAGGCCAGCGCGGTCTGCAGGACCCACCAGCCCTGGTTCAGCTCGCCGAGGCGGTGGCTGTCGGGCACGCGGGCGTCGCTGATGAACACCTCGTTGAAGCGGGCGTCGCCGGTCATCTGCCGCAGCGGCCGGACCTCGACGCCCGGCTGGCGCATCGGGAACCAGAAGAACGTGATGCCCCGGTGCTTGGGCTGGTCCCAGTCGGTGCGGGCGATGAGCATCCCGTAGTCGGCGCCGTGGGCGCCCGACGTCCACACCTTCTGCCCGCTCACCACCCACTCGTCGCCGTCGCGCTCCGCGGTGGTGCGGATCGCCGCCAGGTCGGAGCCGGCGCCCGGCTCGCTGTAGAGGAGGCACATCCCGACCTCGTCGAGCAGCAGCGGCCGGAGGAACTGCCGCTTCAGATCGTCGCTGCCGTGGGCGAGCATCGTGCCGGCCCACAGGTTGTACTTGTCCTGCCCCGGCCCGGGCGCTCCCGCCGCGGCGAACACCGCCTCGACGGCCTCGGCCTGCTCGTCGTCGAGGTCGCGCCCGTACCACTCGCTCGGCCAGCGCAGGGCCGCCCAGCGCTCGTCGATCACCAGCTCGCGCCAGGCCCGCCGGTCGACGTCGTCGGACCAGTGCTCGGCCAGGAACGCCTTCGCCTCATCCACCATGGAGCTCGTCTGCGTCACGGCGCCGACCGTATCGCTCCCCCGACGCGCTTCTGGCACCAGCATCTCCGGTCCTCGACCGGAGATGCTGGTGCCAGAACGGGTCGTCAGACGCCGACGTTGGCGCCGGCGCGGACCATGCGGCCCAGCTCGGCGCCGATCTCGGCCCGGTGGTCGGTGGCCGAGACGATGACGTCGACCGACGTGATCGACGTGTGCATCTGGCCCCGGCACGGCAGGTGCCGGGCCGGGACGCCGGCCGCCTCGAGGGCCTCGGCGTAGGCGGCACCCTCGTCGCGGAGCGGGTCGAACTCGCAGGTGACGACGAGCGCCGGCGGCAGGCCGGTGAGGTCGCCCCGGATGGGGGCCGCCCGCGGGTCGGTGCGGTCGGCCTCGTCGGCGTAGTGGTCCCAGAACCACTCCATCAGCCCACGGGTGAGCATGAAGCCCTCGGCGTTCTCGGCGTAGCTCGCCCGGCTGAAGTCGCTGTCGGTCACCGGGTTGATGAGCACCTGCGCGCTGAGCTCGGGCCCGCCGGCGTCGCGGGCCTTCTGGGCGGCGACGGCCGCCACGTTGCCGCCGGCGCTCCACCCGGCCACGGCCAGCTGCCCGGGGATGCCGCCCAGCTCGATGGCGTGGTCGGCGATCCAGCGCAGGGCGGCGAACCCGTCCTCGGCGGCCGCCGGGAACCGGTCCTCGGGGGCGTGGCGGTAGTCGACCGAGACGATCACCGAGTCGGACCGGACGCACAGGTCGCGGCAGAACGGGTCGTCGGAGTCGTGGCTGCCGAGCACCCAGCCGCCGCCGTGGAAGTACGCGACCACCGGGTGCGGCCCCGGCGTGTCGGGCCGGTACAGGCGGTAGCGGCGGTCGGAGCCGTCGGCCCCGGGCAGCACGCCGTCGACCACCTCGCCGACCTCGGGTCCGGGCGGGCGCTGCTCGGCCGAGGCCACCATGAACGCCCGGGCCTCGTCGACCGAGAGGTCCTCGATGGCGGGCGCCCCCATCTCCTCCATCACCTCGAGCATGAGCGTGACGTCGGGCTGCACCCGGCGGATCACGCCGTCCTGCACGTGCTCGCCACCGCGGCCGGCGAGCCGGAAGCCGAGGTAGCCCTGCTCGACGACCTCGTCGCACGTGGCGCGGTAGCGGTCGACGCCGCCGACGTACGGCAGGAACACCCGCGGCTTGCCGGGCACGTTGGCGCCCATGTACCACGAGTTCGCGGTGGGGTAGAGCGTGATGTCGGCGTAGTCGTTGACGTGCTGCACCCAGCCGGCCTCGGCGGTGGGCGTGGGCTCGATCGTGTCGTGGCCCTCGGCCCGGAGGTGCTCGAGCGTGTCGGCGATCCAGTCGACGTGCTGCTCGATCGACACCATCATGTTGGACAGCACCGAGGGGCTCCCCGGGCCGGTGATGGTGAAGAGGTTGGGGAACCCGGTGGTCATGAGCCCGAGGTACGTCACCGGGCCGTCGGCCCACTTCTGCTCCAGGGTCACGCCGTCGCGGCCGGTGATGTCGACCGACACGAGCGCGCCGGTCATGGCGTCGAAGCCGGTGGCGTAGACGATGGCGTCGAACTCGAAGGACTCGTCGACGGTGTCGATGCCGGTCTCGGTGACCGTCTGGATCGGGTGCTGGCGGATGTCGACCAGCCGGACGTGCGGCAGGTTGTAGGTGGCGAAGTAGCCCGTGTCGAGGCACGGCCGCTTCGTGGCGAAGGGGTGGTCCTTCGGGCACAGGGCCTCGGCCGTCTCCGGATCGTCGACGATGTCGCGGATCTTGCCCCGGATGTACTCGGCCACGACCTCGTTGGCGGCCGGGTTCACGAGCACGTCGTTGAAGACGCCGATGATCTCGAACAGCTCGCCCGCCGCCCAGGCGTCGTCGAGGCGCTGCTGGCGGGTCTCGTCGTCGACGAGCAGCGCGCTGAGCTCGGTGGGCTCGCCGGGGATGCCGCCGCGGGACCACTTCGCTCCCTCGCGGTAGGCGTCGCGGTCGGCGTTGAACTCGGCCAGCGTGTCCTCGGGGATCGGGCCGTTGTGCGCCGGCACCGAGAAGTTCGGCGTGCGCTGGAACACGGTGAGCTGGCTCGCCTGCTCGGCGATGAGCGGGATGGACTGGATGCCCGAGGAGCCGGTGCCGATCACCGCCACCCGCTTGCCGGTGAAGTCGACGCCCTCGTGGGGCCAGCGGCTGGTGAAGTACACCTCGCCCCGGAAGCGGTGGGCGCCCTCGACGTCGGGCGTCTTGGGCATCGACAGGCAGCCGGTGGCCATCACGTAGTGGCGGCACACCAGCTCGTCGCCCGCCTCGGTGCGGATGCGCCAGCGGTTCGCGCCCTCGTCCCACCGGGCCGCATCGACGCGGGTGCCGAACCGGATGTCGGGCCGCAGGTCGTACTTGTCGGCGACGTGCTGCGCGTAGCGGAGGATCTCCGGCTGGGTCGCGTACTTCTCCGACCACGTCCACTCCTGCTCGAGCTCCGGGTCGAAGCTGTAGGAGTAGTCGACGGTCGGGATGTCGCAGCGGGCCCCGGGGTACCGGTTCCAGTACCACGTGCCGCCGACGTCGTCGGCCGCCTCCAACACCACCGTGGAGAACCCTGCTCCCCGCAACCGGTGGAGCATGTACATCCCGGCGAAGCCCGCGCCCACCACCACCACGTCGACCTCGGTCGCGCTCTGCACGGCACCGTTCTGTCCAGCCACGGAAACCCCCCTGTGTGCTGCCTGTTGTGTTGTCGTGTGCCAGAACTCGACCGGGCGGTCAAGTTCCGTTCCCGGCCCAGGGTGGCACACGCGCCGGCGGCGGTGCCGCTCGCCCGTTCCTATGCTCCGGACCAGACACCGCACCAGGGAGCGACCTGCCGTGAGCACCGCCACCACGTACGACGAGCGCACCGCGCTGATCGTCGTCGACGTCCAGAACGACTTCGCCGACCCCGGCGGCTCCCTCTACGTGGCCGGCGGCGACGACATCGTCCCCCTCGTCAACGACGAGATCCACGCCGCCCGCGCCGCGGGCGCCACGGTCGTGCTCACCCAGGACTGGCACCCGCCGGCCACCCCGCACTTCACCACCGACGGCGGCGTCTGGCCCGTGCACTGCGTGCGGGGCACGTGGGGGGCAGCGCTCCACCCGGGCCTCGACCCCGAGGCCGACCTCATCGTGCGCAAGGGCACCGGCGGCGAGGACGGCTACTCGGCCTTCACCGTCCTCGACCCGCGATCGGGCGAGCGCAGCGCCACCGGCCTCGGCGGCTACCTGGAGCAGCGCGGCATCACCCGGGCGGTGGTGGTGGGCCTCGCCGCTGACGTCTGCGTGAAGGCCACGGCGCTCGACGCCCAGCAGCTCGGCCTCGCCACGTCCGTGCCGTGGGACGCCACCCGGGCCGTCGAGGTCGAGCCGGGCGACGCCGAGCGCGCCCGCGCCGAGCTGGTCGACGCCGGCGTGGCCGTGGTGGACGAGGCGCGGTGACCCGCATCACCGACGAGGACGGCGGCTGGCGGCGCACGGCGCTGTTCACCGACCTGTACCAGCTGGTGATGGCCCAGCTCTACGTCGCCGAGGGCCTCGCGCACCGCACCGCCCAGTTCGACTACACGTACCGCTCCAACCCCGACTACGGCAGCCACCAGGCCGGGTTCTGCGTCACCGCCGGGCTCGAGCCGCTGCTCGACTGGATGGCCACCGTCCGCTTCACCGACGAGGACCTGGGCGCACTGGCGGCCCAGCGCGGGCCGGCCGGCGAGCGCCGCTTCGCCGACGACTTCCTCGGCTGGCTGGCCGAGCACGGCCACTTCCGCGACCTCGAGGTCCGGGCGGTCGCCGAGGGCCGCGTCGTGCACCCCCACGATCCGATCATCACCGTCACCGGGCCCCTGGCCAGCGCGCAGCTGCTCGAGACCGCGCTGCTCAACCAGTGCAACTACCCCACGCTCATCGCCACGAAGGCGGCGCGCGTCGTGCAGAGCGCCCAGGGCGCCGGCGTGCTCGAGTTCGGCATGCGCCGTGGCCCCGGGGCCGGCGTCGCCGAGGCGGCGCGCGCCGCGCTCATCGGCGGGTGCGGGGCGACGTCGACCGTGCCGGCGTCCGCCGCGCTGGGCACCGACCCGAAGGGCACGCACGCCCACAGCATGGTGCAGGCGTACCTGGCCACCGGCGAGGGCGAGCTCGGGGCGTTCCGGGCGTTCGCCCGGCAGTACCCCGACGAGTGCATCCTCCTCGTCGACACGGTCGACACCCTCCACTCGGGCATGCCCAACGCCATCGAGGTCTTCCGCGAGCTGCGGGCGGCGGGGCACGAGCCGCTCGGCGTCCGGCTCGACTCCGGCGACCTCGCCCACCTCGCCGTGGAGTCGGCGCGCATGCTCGACGACGCCGGGTTCCCCGACGCCCGCATCGTGCTGTCCGGCGACCTCGACGAGCTCACGATCTGGCAGGTGCTCACCCAGATCGCCGACGAGGCGCCCCGCGTGGGGCTCGACCCCGACGCGCTGCGCCGTCGCCTGGTGCACGGCGTCGGCACCAAGCTCATCACGTCGGCCGGCGACCCGTCGCTCGGCGGCGTGTACAAGCTCACGGCCATCCAGGACCCCGACGGCGGCTGGCTGCCGGCGCTCAAGCTGTCGGAGACCCCGGTGAAGGTCCCCATCGTCGGCCCCAAGGCGGCGTGGCGGCTCTACGACTCGCGGGGCAAGGCCACCGTCGACCTGCTGACCGCACCCGACGAGGTGCCCTTCGCCGACGGCGACGCCCTCGTCGCGCACCACCCGTTCCAGCCCGGCGTGCGCCGCGAGCTCCGGCGGGAAGACGTCACCGAGGTGGAGCCGCTCCAGGACGTGGTGTTCGCGGGCGGGCAGCGGCGCCACGACCACCCCACGCTCGACGACCTGCGGGCCCGGTGCCGGCAGGACATCGAGCGCCTCGACAGCGGCGTGCGCCGGCTCGTGAACCCGCACCTGTACCACGTGTCCCTGAGCGACCGGCTCCACCGACGCCAGCAGGAGACCGTCGAGCTGCTCCGCACCCGGCGGTAGGGCCGCGCGCTGCGCGCGAATCCGCCCACGACCCGTCACGTGGGTCCGCGAGGGGGCATCATGGAGCCATGGTGGGGCAGGGGGCGGCACGACCGGTC
Source organism: Acidimicrobiales bacterium (assembly GCA_035764875.1). Lineage (GTDB taxonomy): Bacteria > Actinomycetota > Acidimicrobiia > Acidimicrobiales > Salinilacustritrichaceae > Salinilacustrithrix. Next base: position 38,981 of record DASTYO010000192.1, read on the forward strand.
GACGAGCAGCGGGGGTGGCGCGACCGGCCCTCGACGCCGGGCGAGGAGCTGGTCGCCCGGATGCTCGAGCACCACGGCGTGGCCGCGCTCACGTGGCGCGACGGCGCGGTGGTGTGGGCGAACCAGCCTGCGCTCGACCTCGTCATCGCCGACGAGCTGCCCGACGCAGACCCGCTCGTCCTCCTGACCCGCAGCCTGGAGCGCGACCCGCTCAGTGCGCTGGCTCCCGGCGAGGAGCGCACGCTCGACCTCCACGTCGCCACCAGCAGCGCCCTGCTCGTGGTGTCGGCGCTGGCCGTCCGCGCCGATGACCCCACCGCGGTGGAGGTGCTCGTCACGTTCCGGGCGCCGCTCGAGGGCACGGTCGACCCCGGGCGGGTCGCCCGCCTCGAGGCGATGGTCGACTCGGCGAGCGACATCATCACGGTCATCGACAGCAGCGGGCGCATCCGCTACTCCAACCCGGCGTCGGGCCGCATCACGGGCATCAGCGGCATCGAGGCCAACGGCGCCAGCATCGTCGAGTTCGTCCACCCCGAGGACCACGGCGCCGTGCTCGACGCCTTCGGCCGGGGCGTGCTCGGCGGGGAGCGCATCGATCCGTTCATCGCCCGCATCCGCATGGCCGACGGCGACTGGCACCACGTCGAGGTCATCCTCGCGGAGGCGGTCGAGCTGGACGACGGCGAGGTCGGCCACGTGGTGTCCCTGCGGGACGTGTCCGACCGGGTCCGGCGAGACGCCGAGCTCGAGGCCCACCGGCGGCGTCTCGAGTCGCTGGTGGAGAACATCGACGACGTCATCGTGATCCTCGGGCCCGACCTCACGGTCACGTGGGCGAGCCCCGGCATCGAGCGCTTCGTCGACGCCCCCGCCTACACCAACGTGGGCGAGCACGCGTTCAACGACATGCACCCCGACGACGTCGAGGGGGTCATCGCCGCCATCGGCGAGTGCATGGCCGAGCACGACGGTCGGGCCCGGGCCACGTTGCGCCTGCACCACGCCCGCCACGGCTGGCGCTGGGTGGAGGCCGCGGTGGTGAACCGCCTCGACGACCCGGCGGTCGAGGGCCTGGTGTGCACGCTGCGCGACATCACCGACGTGCGCGACGAGGCGGGCGAGCTCGCCCGGCTCCGCGAGCAGGACCGCGAGGAGATGAGCCGCCTGCGCGAGGCCGACCGCCTCAAGGACCGGTTCCTCGCCACCGTCTCCCACGAGCTGCGCACGCCGCTCACCGCGGTCCGGGGCTTCGGCACGGTGCTGCGCCGCCAGTGGGACGAGCTGGCTCCGCCCGCCCGCGAGCAGCTCCTCGACCGCGTCGTCGCCAACGCCACCACGATGGAGGAGATGATCGAGCAGCTGCTCGACTTCTCCCGCCTCCAGGCCGGCCGGGTCGAGGTCGACATCCAGCCCCTGCCCCTCGACCACCTGGTCGGCGACATGGTCGAGTCGCTGGCCCACCACCTCCAGGACCACGAGGTCGTGGTCGACACCCGGGGCTTGCGCGTGCTGGCCGACCGGCAGGCCTTCGGCCACGTGCTGCGCAACCTGCTGACGAACGCCGCCAAGTACTCGAGCGCCGGCACCCGCATCGAGGTCGAGGCCGAGCCGGCTGACGACGTCGTGCACCTCCACGTGCGCGACCAGGGCATCGGCATCGCCCCCGAGGACCAGCGCCGCGTGTTCCAGAGCTTCTTCCAGTCGGCGCCGCCGGTGAGCGACCAGCGGGGCACGGGCGTCGGCCTCAACGTGGCCCGCCGCTACGCCCAGCTCCAGTCGGGCGGGCTGGACCTGCGCAGCGAGGTCGGCCAGGGGACGACGTTCACGTTCACGCTGCCGGCCGCCCCGGCGTGAACGCGGCCGCACTTCGGCACAGGTGACGCAGGTCCCGTTCCGCCTTCCCGGACAGCTACGTGCCGTCGGGTGGCGCCGACCACACTCGTCGGCGTGGACGACGTGCTCACGGTTCCCCAGGGGCGGTTCGTGCTGCGCCGCGCGCACCACGATCCGGGCCAACCGCTGCGAGCGTGGGACGCCGCCGACGAGTACGCGCTGGCCCACCTGCACGACGAAGGCGTCGAGGGCGGGAGCTGGCTCGTCGCGAACGACTCGTCGGGCGCGCTCGCGGTGGCGCTCTCGGCGCGGCGGCCGGTGTCGTGGTCGGACTCGTGCGTGTCGATGGCGGCCACCGCCGCGAACCTGGAGCGCAACGGCATCGACGCCTCCGCGGTCGACCTGCTGCCCAGCACCGACGTGCCCGCGGGGACCGTCGACGTCGCCGTGGTGAAGGTCCCGCGCACGCTCGCCTTCCTGGAGGACGAGCTCCGACGCCTCCGCCCCCACCTCCACCCGGGATCGGTGGTGGTCGGTGCGGGGATGACCAAGGCGGTCCACCGGTCGACGATCGCCGCGTTCGAGTCGACCATCGGGTCGACGCCGACGACGAGGGCCCGCAAGAAGTCCCGCCTGCTGCTCGCCCGGCTCGACCCCGACCTGGAGCCTGCTCCCTCGCCGTTCCCCGTCCGCTGGTCCACCGAGGAGGGGATCGCCGTCACCGCCTGGCCGAATGCGTTCTCGGCCACGGGCCTCGACGGCGGCACCCGGCTGCTGCTCGCCCACCTGCCTGCGCCGGCACCCGGGAGCACCGTCGTCGACCTGGGCTGCGGCACCGGCGTCGTGGCGGCCACGGTGGCGCACCGCCACCCCGACGTCGACCTGGTCTGCTGCGACGAGTCCCACCAGGCGATCGCGTCGGCGCGCGCCACGGTCGGCGCCGTGACCGACCGGGCGTCGTTCCACGTCACCGACGTGCTCGACGGCATCGACGACGCGACGGCCGACCTGGTGCTCCTCAACCCGCCGTTCCACGCCGGCGGTGCCCGCACCACGTCGGTCGCCCACCGAATGTTCGCCGAGGCGCGTCGCGTCCTGCGGCCCGACGGCGAGCTGCTCGTCGTCGCCAACCGCCACCTGGGCCACCACGTGACCCTGCGGCGCTGGTTCGCCGATGTGGCGGTCGTCGCCTCCGACCCGCGGTTCGTCGTGCTGCGGGCCCGCGCCGCTCACCGGTGAGCGCGTCTCACTCCCGCACGAACGTGGTGCGCCAGTCGCCGCCTTCGAGCTCGTCGGCGATGAAGCGGAAGCCCTGGGCGCCGAGCACGCCCTGCAGCGGCACGGGCTCGAACGGGGCGTAGACGACCAGCACCTCGCCCTCGTCGACCTCGGCTGCCGCGGCCATGATCTCGGCGAACGGCTCGCCGCCGGCGGCGAGGGTGGGGCGGGCGTCGACCACCCGCGCCGCGCTGGTGATGTCGATGGCCCACTCCTCCGGGCCCTGCTCGACGTAGTCCCACCGGAACTGGAGGGGGCGGGTGGCGTCGAGCTGGTAGCGCAGCGGCGCCGGGTCGTGGTCGTTCACCAGCCGGAGCGTCTCGCCGGTGCCGAGCTGGTCGAGCTGCTCGAAGATGGTCTGGTGCCGGATCCTCGGCGGCATGGGTCGCACGTCGAGCGTCTGCATGGGCTCCTCCTCGGGGCTGGCCGTCCTCGACCAGCGGCGTTATTGTTCTAGCACTGACTAGAACAACTTGGGAAGGTCCCGTGACGAACACCACCGTGCGCCCACCGATCTCGCTGGCGGCCGGCGCCCCGCCCGTGGCGGGCCCGGCCACGGTGCCGCCGCCGTCGGTGCCCCTGGGCTTCCTCGCCGCGGCGGGGGTGGGGCTCATCGCGTTCGGGCTCGCCGTGTGGTTCGCCGCCGACCGCATCGTCGGCTCGCCCACCCACTCCGGCGCGGTGAGCGCGGTGCACGTCGGCGTGCTCGCGTTCCTCACCACCGCGGTCCTCGGGGCGGTGCACCAGTTCGCCCCGGTCGTCGCCCGCCGGCGGCTGCGCTCGGTCCGGGCCGCCCGGCTGACGCTGGTGGGGATGGTGGCCACGGCGTGGCTGCTTCCGTCCGGGTTCGCCCACGGTCCCGAGTGGCTGGTTGCCACGGGCGGCGTCGTCGGTTCGGCCACCGTGCTGCTCGCCGCCTGGAACCTCTCCGGACCGCTGTCGGCCAGGGACGGCGGCATCCCGGTGGTCGGGCTCCGCCTCTCCGTGGCCTTCCTGGTGGTGACCGTGGCGTTCGGCGTCGTGTACGCCTTCGACCGCCAGACCGGCTGGTTCCCGCTGCTCCCCCACCGCGTCCTCGCCCACGCCCACCTCGGGCTCCTCGGCTGGCTCGGCCTCACCTACATCGCCGTCGCCGAGAAGCTCTGGCCCATGTTCCTGCTCGCCCACCGCCCCCGGGCGCGAGCAGGGACGTGGGCCGTCGGGCTCGTCGCGTGCGGCGTGCCCGTGCTCGCCACCGGGCTGCTCCTCGCCGTCCCCGTCGTCGCCTGGCCGGGCGGCGCCGCCGTCGCCGCCGGCCTGGCCTGCCACCTCGTGTCGCTCGCCGGCGCGGTGCGGCACCGGCGCCGGCCGCTCGAGCTCCTGCACGGGTTCCTGTTCACCTCGGCGGTGTTCCTGGCCACCGCCGTGCTGCTCGGTGCGGCCGCGCCGCTCGTCGACGTGACGGCGGCCGACCGGTCCCGGCTCGTCGCGGCCGAGGTCGCCGCCCTCATCGCCTGGCTCGCCCTCGCCGTCATCGGGCACGCCCACAAGATCGTCCCGTTCATCGCGTACACGGTCCTGCGGGGCCGGGGCGTGCGCACTGGGGTCGACGGGCGGCCGCTGCTGTTCGGCGACCTGTACGACCACGGCGTCGCCGACGCCACCCTCCTCACCGCCACCGCCGGGTTCCTGTCGGCGGTCGGAGGCATCCTGCTCGACTCGGCGCCGATGGTCGCCGTCGGCGGCGCCCTCGTGGCCATCACCGGCATCCTCGCCACCGGCAACCTCGCCCTCGGCCCCTGGCGGGCCGGCCGCCGGGCCGCGTCCACGCCCGAGGCGGCGCCCACCCCGGTGCCGTCGTCGTTCCGGAACCGGAGGACCGCATGATCACCTCGCTCACCGACTGGGAGGCCGAGGGCCGCCGAACCGCCGTCCTCGACGCCCTCGCCACCGTGTGGGACCCGGAGCTCGGGCTCGACGTCGTCTCCCTCGGGCTGGTCTACGACGTCCGCGCCGAGGGCGACGTGGTGGAGGTCGACATGACCCTCACCACGCCGGGCTGCCCGGTGTCCGAGCAGCTCCCCGCCGAGGCCCAGGCGGTCGCGCAGGCCGCCGTGCCCGACGCCCGGGTGCAGGTCAACGTCGTGTGGGACCCGCCGTGGTCCCCGGAGCGCCTCTCCCCCGAGGCGCTCCAGCAGCTCGGCTACACCCGCTGACGGGTTGCGGGCCCCGCCCGGGGCCGCCGCTACGGTGCGCCGCCGTGCCTGGACCCGGAGACCGCCCGTGACCGACATCTCCTCGTCCGGCTCGCGGCTGTTCCACCGCCTCGGCGTCTCCGCCAGCTTCGACGGCGAGCGGCTCACCGTCGACCTCGACCCGCAGCCCGGCGTGCTGCACCAGGGCGTCGTCCGCATCAGCCTGCTGGCCTACCTCGTCGACGTGGTGGCGGCCATCCCCATCGACAGCGACCCGGACCTGTGGGCCTTCACCACCGACATGTCCGTGCGGGCGCGGCCGATCCCGGCGCCCGAGTCCGTGCGGGCGGTGGGCACCACGCTGCGCCAGGGACGCCGCTCGGTCACGTGCGCGGCTCGTCTCACCGACCCCGCCGGCGACGAGGTGGCCACCGCCGCCATCGGCTTCACCACCGTCGCCCGGCGCGCGGGCGACCCGCGCAAGCCGGAGATCTCGCTGGAGCGGGCCTCCGAGCTGGTCGGCAGCGACGAGCGACTGGCGCTGCCGCTGCGGGACGAGGCGGGCATCGAGGTCGTGGACCCGGCCGCCGGCGTCGTCGAGGTGCCGGTGACCGCCGACCTGCAGAACCCGGCCGGCACCCTCCAGGGCGCCATCGTCGCGCTGGTGGCCGAGGCCGCCGCCGAGGACCTGCTGAGCGCCCACCACGGCGAGCCCGTGGTCGTCACCGAGCTCGACCTGCGCTACCTGGCCCAGACCCGGGCCGGGCCGGTGCGCACCAGCGCCCGGCTGCTCGGCGACCACCCGGGCGCCCCGGTCGAGGTGCTCCTCACCGACGTCTCCACCGGCGCCGTCACCACCCACGCGTTCGCCCGCGGCGTCCCCGTCCCCTGACGCTTCCCTGGTTGCCGATCGACCACATGTGGTCGGATCCGGACCAGCGAACCCGTGGTGGCGGCCGGCGCTACGGTGCGCCGCCATGACCCCCGAGGAATGCGCAGCACGCACCACCCCCGCCGTGAGCGGCCTGGCCTCCCACTTCATGCTGGACGGGAACACGTACAAGAAGGGCGCGGCGCAGGGCTTCGCCGGCCTCGACTTCTACGCCGCCGGGCGGGCCGGCGTGCTCGGCCGCCTCGACGCCGACGAGGTGGTGCAGGCGTTCGGCTTCTTCGAGCCGAGCGCCGTCGCCGGCTGGCTGGAGCAGGCCGGGGACGTCATGTCGCCCGAGGAGTGCTCGGCCGCGTTCATGGCCTGCGGGTACGACTGGGCCGACGAGCACCTGGGCGACGACGTCGACTGGGCCCGCCTGTCCGGGCTGCTCGGCAAGGCCATCGCCGCCGCGCCCGATGAGGATCTCCCGCTGTTCCGGGCGTGGCGCGAGGCGCCCGAGCCCGATCGGGGCGACAAGGCGCTGGCGCTGCACCGGTTCCACGTCCTGCGCGAGCTCCGCAACGAGATCCACGTGCAGGCGGTGGCGAAGGCGGGGCTGCAGCCTCTGGAGGCGCTGGCGGTCAAGACGCCGCAGATGGCGCCGATCTTCGGCTGGACCGGCGAGCTGCCCGAGGTCGGCGACGACCAGCGGGCCAAGCACGCCGAGGCCGAGGCGGAGACGAACCGGCGCATGGCCCCGGCCTTCGCCGGCCTCGACGACGCCGAGCGCGACGAGCTCGTGGCCCTCGCGGACGCCGCGGTCGCCTCGATCAGCTGACCGACCCGGCTCAGGGGTTCGGGACGGGGGCGAGCTCGTCGACGAGGCCCAGCGCCAGGGCCTCCTCGGCGTCGATGGGCTCGCCGAGGAGCGCGAGCCGGGCCGCCTGCTGGCGGCCGATGCGGCGGGTGACGCTCACCGTGCCGCCCGCGCCGGGGATGAGGCCCATCGCGACCTCCGGCAGCCGGAACGTGGCGCCGGGGTCGGCCACCACCCGGCCGGCGAAGGCGCTCAGCTCCACGCCGGCGCCCACGCACGCGCCATGCACGTGGGCGGTGACCTTCGACGAGAGCGCGGCGACGAGGCGTCCCACGCTGCGCCGGGTCCGGACCGCGTGGGCGCGCACGACGTCCTCCGCCGTGCCGAACTCGGTGAGGTCGCCGCCGCTCGAGAACACCGGGCCTTCACCCGCCAGCACCACCTGCTCGACCGAGTCGTCCACGACGGCGAGGGTGAGCGCCTCGTAGAGCGCGTCGCGCATGGCAGCCGAGAACGCGTTGCGGTTCTCCGGCCGGGCCAGGGTGAGCCGGAGCTCGGCACCTTCCCGCTCGGCGCGGACCGCCGGCCCCTCGAACCGCCGCTTCGCGCCTTCCGGGCGGGCGGCGAGCCAGGTCGCGAAGTCGGGGCCGGCGAGCAGCATCGAGTAGGCGAGCGACTCGAGGACGAGGCCGGCAGGCACGTCGAGGGCGGGCATCGCCCGCAGCACGTCGACCAGCACGCACGCGGCCCGGGGCTGCTCGCCGATGCGGGCCACCAGCGCGTCGAGGTCGCGGTCGATCTGGTCGCCGACCAGGGCGACGTCGACGGCGTCCGAGGGCGGCTCGCCCGACGGCGTGCAGCCGACGACCACGCACGGCGCCTGCGCGCACCAGTCGAGGTCGTGGTCGTCGTCGGCCGTGATCCCCTCCAGCACGAGGACGTGTCCGCCGAGGGCGTCGACGGCGAGCGGGTCGACGAAGGCGACCGCCTGGTCGCGCTGCCACCGCACTGCCGACATGGCGCTGATCGTAGGGTCACGGCGTGTCCGACGACGGCGGCGAGTCCGCACGGCGAGCGATCGAGGCGTGGGCGGCGTCGGGGGCGATGTCGCTCACCGGCCGCGCCGACGGCCCGCCGCTCGGACCGCCTGAGCCGCTCGTGCCCGGGCTCTCCGCCATCGCCGACGTGGTCGCGCAGCGGTCGTCAGCGCTCGGCTCGCCGGTGCGCCTCGACCCCCTGGGGTTGCTGTCGGAGCGGGCGGCCATCGCCGGACTGCACCGGCAGGGCACGACCAGCTGCGGCGGGGCCACCCGGCTGCTGCCCTGCGCCGACGGCTGGTTCGCCGTGTCGCTGGCCCGCGATGACGACCTCGAGCTCGTGCCGGCGTGGCTCGGCATCCCGGCGCTCGGGGGCGCCGACCCGTGGGCGGTCGTGGCGGGTGAGGTCGAGTGTCGACGTGGCGCCACGCTCGTGGAGCAGGCGGCGCTCCTCGGCCTGCCGGTCAGCGAGCTGCCCGCCGCCGTTCCGGACGCACCGGTCGCCCGGGCTCCGCTCGCCCCCCTTCCGTGCCGGGCCCGTCGGTTCGGCGACCGGACGGCGGCGACGGCGCTCGAGGGCGTGGTCGTGGTCGACCTCGGCTCGCTGTGGGCGGGGCCGCTGTGCGGGTCGATCCTCGCCGACGCCGGAGCGGCCGTGGTGAAGGTCGAGTCCACCGGCCGCCCCGACGGCGCCCGCCAGGGCCCGGCCGCCTTCTTCGATCTGCTGAACGCGGGCAAGCGCAGCGTGGCGCTCGACCTGCGGAACGAGAGGGGCCGTCGCCTGCTCGCCGCCCTGCTCGCCCGGGCCGACGTGGTCATCGAGGCATCACGGCCCCGGGCGCTCGAGCAGCTCGGCGTCGACGCTGCGGCGCTGCTCGGCCAGGCGGACGGGCCCCGGGTGTGGTGCTCGATCACCGGCCACGGTCGCGAAGGGAGCGCCCGCGACCGCGTGGGGTTCGGCGACGACGCCGCCGTGGCCGGCGGCCTCGTGACGTGGGAGGACGGGGCGCCGCGGTTCTGCGCCGACGCGGCGGCCGACCCCGCCACGGGGCTCACCGCTGCCGCTGCCGTCCTGGACGCCCTCGCCGCCGGCGGCACCTGGCTCCTCGACGTGGCCCTCGCCGGCGTGGCCGCCCACCTCGCCGGGCCGACGCTTCCCGTCCCCGCGGACGTGGTGGCCGCTCCTGCGGCGGCCCGGCGCGTCCGGGGGCACGCCGCAGCGCTGGGCGCCGACACCGCCGCCGTCCTCGCCGAGCTGGGCTTGGCATGACCGGGCCGCTGCACCTGCGCGACGTCGAGGTGGACGGTGCCCGGGTCGACGTCACGATCGAGGGCGGTCGCGTGTCCCGGACGGGGTCGTCGCTCCCGGTGCCCGCCGGAGCCGAGGTGGTGGAGGGCGCCGGCGGC